>JAEZKN010000524.1 GCA_023415395.1 Actinomycetes bacterium | reverse complement strand
CCCCCCCCGGGCCGCCCCCGCCCCGGCCGGGCGGCCCGGGGGGCCGCCTCCGGCGCGGCGGTCGCGCCGACCAGCGACAGGAGCGTGGCATGCAGCTCGGCGTGGCGCACCGGCTTGCCCAGCGCGGCCTGGAGCCCGGCCTCCTCGACCTCCTCGGGGCTGACCGACCGGTCGGAGCTCAGCAAGAGCAGCGCGACGTCCGCCAGCGCGGGCTCCTGCCGGATCTGCCGGGCCAGCTCGAGCCCGGGCGTGCCGGGCATGACCAGGTCCAGCACGGCGACCTCGAAGGGCTGACCCGAGCGCGCGGCCTCGCGCAGGGTGGCCAGGCTCTCGTGGGCGCCGGCGACCGCGACCGGCCGCAGGCCCCAGTGCTCCAGCTGCTCGCCGAGGACCCTGCGGTTGGTGGCGTTGTCGTCGACGACGAGCACCCGCCGGCCCTCCAGGGCGCGGCTGCCGGCGGGCGCCGGGCGGAGGGCCTCGTCGAAGCGGGCGGTGAAGGAGAACGTGCTGCCCTGCCCGGGCTCGCTCTCGACGCGGAGGTCGCCACCGAGGGCCTCGACGAGCTGCCGGGAGATCGCCAGCCCGAGCCCGGTCCCGCCGTGCCGGCGGGTCGTCGAGGGGTCGCCCTGGGTGAAGGCCTCGAAGAGCCGCTCGCGCTCGTGGGCCGCGATCCCCACCCCGGTGTCGGTCACGTCGACGCGGAGCACCACGCCTCCCGGCGTACGGCGCTCGACGCGGGCCCCGATGACGACCTCGCCGTGGTCGGTGAACTTCACCGCGTTCGAGCCGAGGTTGGTGACGACCTGCCCGAAGCGGACCGAGTCGCCGCGGACGAGGAGGGGGACGTCGGGCGAGCAGCCGACCACGAGCTCGAGGCCCTTCTCGTGCGCCGGCCCGCCGAGCACGCCCGCGACCTGGTCGAGCACCTCGCGGACGTCGAAGTCGGCGGCCTCGAGCTCGAGCTTGCCGGCCTCGATCTTCGAGAGGTCGAGGATGTCGTTGATGATCGCGAGCAGGGTCAGTCCGGCGCCCTGGAGGTTCTCGGTGAGCTTGCGCTGGTGGTCGTCGAGCGGCGTGCGCAGGAGCAGGTCGGTGAGGCCGATGACGCCGTTCATGGGAGTGCGGATCTCGTGGCTCATCGTGGCGAGGAACTCCGACTTCAGCCGCGACGCCTCCATCGCGTCGTCGCGGGCCTCGGCCAGCTGCGCGGCGCTGCGCTCGCGCTCGGCGACGACGGCGAGCTGGTGGGCGATCTGGGCGAGGAGCTGGTGGGAGTTCTCGTCGGGCGGCACCTCGTCGGCGAGCAGCTCGACGACGCTGATGACCTCGCCGTCGAGGAGGACGGGCATTGCGACCACGCTGTGGGTCCGCTCGAGCCCGGGCGCCGCGCCGACGGTGACCTGGGCCGAGGCGCGGGCCTCCTCCGCGAGCCAGGGGTCGAACTCGGCGCGCGTCGGCCCGCTGTGCAGGGCCAGGTGCTCCGGCTCGCCCTCGTCGGTCCAGAGCAGCGCCCCGATCGCGCCCCAGGAGGTGTGCACGGGCAGCCCGGCCCCCGCCACCTGCAGCGCCTCTCGCAGGCTGCCGGCCAGGTTGGCGGCCGTGGTCATCTGCTGGGCCAGCTCCAGCCGTCGGGTGGCCTCCTGGGCCGCCTGGTCGGCCAGGCGCGACGAGGTGATGTCCTGCGCGGTCCCGCTCATCCGGTACGCCGTGCCGTCGGGCCGGCGCTCGATCGCGCCCCGGCCCCGCAGCCAGCGCACCTCGCCGTCGCTGCGCACGATCCGGTGGTCGAAGGAGTACTCCTCGCCGGTCTCGGTCGCGACGGCGATGGCCGCGGACGTCTCGGCCTGCTCGTCGGGGTGCAGCCGGGAGACGTAGTCGGCGAAGGTCACCGCGGAGCCGGGGGCCACCCCGAAGATGCGGCACATCTCGTCGGACCACTCGACCACGTCGGTCTCGATGTCCCACGACCAGCTGCCCAGCTGGGCGATCCGCTGCGCGGTGGAGAGCTGCTGCGTGGTCACTCCGAGCGCGTCGAGCAGCTCCTTGCGCTCGGTGTCGGGGGTGACCCGGTGGAGCCAGCCGGTACGCCGGCCGTCCTCGACCACCGGCACGTAGCTGACCAGCGCCCACACCGCCGTACCGTCGGGGCGCACGAAGTAGGCGTCGACGTTCTCCCGGGACTCGCCGGAGGCGACCATCGCCTCGAGGTGGCGGCGGAAGTCCGCGCGGCCCTGGTCGTCGAGGGTGTCGAGCACGGACAGGCCCACCATCTCCTCGGGCGTGCGCCCGAGGATCTCGGCCATCCGGGGGTTGGCCCAGGTGGTCGTGCCCTCGTCGTCGAACACCCAGAGTCCGTCGGGGATCAGGGCGAACAAGCGGCGCGCGAGGTCGCCGTCGTCCGTGGTCATGGCGTCAGTTTCCCCTCCCGTCCCCGCTACCCAAGCATCGGCCTCGCGGGGGCGTAGGTGAGCCGTCGGTTGCGGCAGTCGCGGGCCAGCGCGAGGAGCGTGGCTCGCTCGGCGCGGTCGACGCGCAGGCCCCAGCGCAGCTTCACCGCGGTCCAGTCCCGCACGTAGCGGCACACCTGGCGCTCGGGCAGCCACTCGGCGACGTCGCGGTCCCCCTTGGACTGGTTGACGTTGTCGGTGACCGCGACCAGGCTCCGCGGGTCGCCGAGGTCGTTGGCGTAGCGCTCGCGGGTGGCGTCGTCCCACGTCCGGGCGCCGGAGTCCCAGGCCTCCTTGAGGGGGACCAGGTGGTCGATGTCCACGTCGGACGCCTGGGTCCAGGTCTCCCCGTCGTACCAGGAGAACCACCGCCCGGTCCGCACCGTGCAGCCGCCGATCGGCGTGCGTGACTCGGCGATCAGCACCTCCTCGCGGGTGTCCTGGCAGTCGCGGTCGGCGTCGACCCAGTGCTCGAACAGGCCGCGGTCGTAGCCCTTCGGCGTCTCGGCCGCCTGGGGAAGCGCCCGCACGGCGGCGCGCAGCCGCAGCGTCTCCTGAGCGCTCGCCGCCCCCGGCACCGCGCCGAGGAGGAGCAGCACGGGGAGGACCAGGCCGAGCGCGCGACGGATCATTCGTCGATGATGTCGCAATGGACTTCTCCGTGCTCGGCACCCCCGAGAACCCGACGTTCGGCCTCGACACCTTCGGTGACGTCGCCCTCGGCCCCGACGGTGAGCCGCTGCCCCAGGCCGAGGCGATCCGCCAGGTCGTGGCCGAGGCCGAGCTCGCGGACGCGCTCGGCCTGGACTTCTTCGGCGTCGGCGAGCACCACCGCCCGGACTACGCGATCAGCGCGCCCGACGTCGTGCTCGCGGCGATCGCGGGCCGCACCCGCCGCATCCGGCTCGGCACGTCGGTGACGGTGCTGTCGTCCGACGACCCGATCCGCGTGATGCAGCGCTTCGCGACCCTCGACGCGGTCTCGCGCGGGCGCGCCGAGGTGACGCTGGGGCGAGGGTCCTTCACCGAGTCCTTCCCGCTCTTCGGGCTCTCCCTCGACGACTACGAGCGCCTCTTCTCCGAGAAGCTCGACCTCTTCACCCGCCTGCTGACCGAGGAGCCCGTCACGTGGGAGGGCACCGTGCGGCCACCGCTCGAGGGCGTCCGGGTCTACCCGCACACCGAGCACGGCCTGGCGGCGTGGGTGGGCGTCGGCGGAACCCCGGAGTCGGTGATCCGCGCGGCGTCGTACGGCCTCCCGCTGGTGATCGCCGTGATCGGCGGGTCGCCCGAGCAGTTCACCCAGCTCGTCGACCTCTACCACCGGGCGCTGGAGCACTACGGCCACGAGACCCGGCCGGTGTCGATGCACAGCCCCGGCCACGTCGCCGCGACCGACGAGCTCGCGCGCGAGCAGATGTACCCGCACCAGGAGGCGGCGTTCACCCGGATCGGGCGGGAGCGCGGGTGGGGGCCGTACTCGCGGATCCAGTTCGAGCAGAGCGCGAGCCCGAAGGGCGCGCTCTTCGTCGGCTCGCCCGAGACGGTCGCCACCAAGATCGCGTGGGCGATGCGGACGCTCGGGCTCTCCCGCTTCCAGCTCAAGTACGCCGTCGGCACGCTGCCCCACGATGAGCGTCTGGAGTCGATCCGGCTCTACGGCACCCAGGTGGTGCCGCGGGTGCGGGAGCTCCTCGGTGTGACGGGGGAGTGACCGCACCGCCGTGTGGCCGGTCCCACCCCCAGGGTCGAGCATCCTCGCGTGGGGTCGGGGGAACCGGCGCCCCATGCCCCGCTACGACCCCGATGACGACGTCGACCTGCACGGCTTCTCCGGCAGCCTCGCGGTCTACGCCGTGACCACCGCGACCTTCGCCGGCCTCACGCACCTCTCGGGGCGCACCCTCCCGGCGGCGTACCCCGTCCGCGACCTGCTCGTCGGCGGGCTGGCCGCGCACAAGTTCAGCCGGCTGCTCTCCCGGGGCGCGGTCACCAGCCCGCTGCGGGCGCCGTTCACGGAGTTCGAGGGCCCGGCCGGCGCCTCCGAGCACCACGAGTCCGCGCGAGGCGAGCACGGCGTGCGCCACACGATCGGCGAGCTGCTGACCTGCCCGTTCTGCATGGACGTCTGGATCGGGACGGCGTACGTCGGGGCGCTCCAGGTCGCCCCGCGGGCGGCCCGCACCTGGGCGGCCGTCTTCGCCGTCACCGCCGTCTCCGACTTCCTCCAGCACGCCTACGCCCGCCTGCGCGGCTGAGCGGCGCCCCTTGACGCGACCCGGGGCGGCGGGGAAACGTGCGCCCATGGAGCGCGAGCCGCACGAGAACGTCGCGACCGTCCTGGTCGAGCCCGGCGTGCTGGCCCAGCTCGAGGTGCACCTGATGTCCCTCGACCTGCGGCTGTGGCCGATCTCGACCGCGCCGATCTGCACCGACGGACCGCGGCGCGCCTTCCAGACCCGCCGCCGGATGCTGATGGCCAAGCGCGGAGCCTGGGACGAGGCCGCCGCGTGGACACCCGTCTGGATCTCCTTCGGCGAGAGCTGGTACCACGGGGCCGATCCGCTCCCGTGGGTCGCGCACCAGACGCTCTACCGCACGCTCGAGCAGTACGCCGACCACGTCCGCTACCGGCACGGCCTCGGCGGGGTGCCTCGTCTCGAGGTCCCGCACGAGCGCACGGCCTGACCCGGACATCACCACCCACCCTCGCGAAGGACACCTGATGAGAAGACTCGTGAGCGCGGCCACGGCCGCTGCTCTGCTCGGGACGGGCCTCGCGGCCCTCGGAGGAACGGCGGCCGCGGCGCCGGCCGCCCAGCAGGCGCCGACCCCCGCGCCCACCGCGGGGTTCAAGCCGAAGCCGATCGACTGGGGTCGCTGCGACAGCAAGACCCTGCGCCAGGCGAAGGCGCGGTGCGGCATGCTCACCGTCCCGCTCGACTACGCGAAGCCGAAGGGCAGGAAGATCAGGCTCGCGGTCTCGCGGATCGCCCACACCACCCCGGACCGCAAGGCCCAGGGGCCGATGCTGGTCAACCCCGGAGGCCCGGGCGGGTCGGGGCTCATCTACTCGATCATGCAGTCCTGGGTGCCGGACAAGGGCGGGGCGCCGTACGACTGGATCGGCTTCGACCCGCGCGGCGTGGGGGACAGCACGCCCACCATCAGCTGCGACGGCGACGTGCTGGCGCCCGGCACCCGCCCGGCCTACGTGCCCGAGTCCCAGGCCGACATCGACGACTGGCTGGAGCGCTCGGCGGCCTACGCGCAGGCCTGCGCGGACAACAACGGCAAGATCCTCCGCCACGACGACACCCGCACGTGGATCAAGGACATGGAGAGCCTGCGCAAGGCGCTGCGGGAGAAGAAGATCAGCTTCTACGGGTTCTCCTACGGCACCTACCTCGGCTCCGCCTACGCCACCGCCTATCCGAAGCGCGTGCACCGCATGGTCTTCGACGGCGTCGTCCAGCCCTCGCGGGTCTGGTACGGCGGGAACCTCGACCAGGAGGTGCAGTTCGACGAGAACGTCGACGTCTTCTTCGACTGGGTCGCCGAGAACGACGCGGCCTACGGCCTCGGGACCGACGGCGACGCCGTGCGGGCCGTCTACTACGACGTGCTCCAGCAGCTCACCGACGACCCGCTGCCGGAGTTCGGCGCGGCGGACTGGAACGACGTGTTCGTGGGCGCCGGCTACTACGTCTACGGCTGGGACGAGCTCGCGCACGTGCTGGCCGCCGCGGCCGACGGCGACCTCGGCCCGGCCCGGGCCTACTACGGCGACCCGACCGGGCCCGGCGCCGACGCCTCCTGGGCGGCGTACCTGGCCACCGAGTGCACCGACGCCCCGTGGCCCTCGGACTGGTCGGTGTGGCAGGAGGACGCCGAGCAGATGCACGCGTCCGCGCCGTTCCTCGCGTGGAACAACACCTGGTTCAACGCCCCCTGCCTCACCTGGCCCGCGCCGGCCGGCAAGCCGATGAAGATCTCCGGCTCGAAGGCACCGCCGATCCTGCTCGTCGCCGAGACCAACGACGCCGCGACGCCGTTCGCCGGTGCGCTCGAGGTCCGCTCGCTCTTCCCGAGGTCGGTGCTGATCGAGGGCGTGGGCGGTACGACGCACTCCGGCTCGCTCTCGGGCGTCGGCTGCACCGACACCAAGATCGCGCGCTACCTGAAGACCGGCAGGCTCCCGGCCCGCCAGGCCGGCGACCGCTCCGACGTGAGGTGTGCGCCCGTCCCGCCGCCCTCGGCGACGCCGAGCGGGGAGAAGCGGCTCACGCTGCGCGAGCGGCTGCACCGGGAGGTCGTGGCCGCCAACGTGCGCTGACGGCTCAGACCTGCTCGGCCGGGCACCACCAGGTCGTGCGGCCGCCGACGG
>JAEZKN010000514.1 GCA_023415395.1 Actinomycetes bacterium | reverse complement strand
GCCTCGCCGTGCCCGGCCCGGCCGGTCGACCTCAACCAGCCCACCGGCCCGATCGACCTCCGCGCCGTCACCGCGGTGCGGCCCTGCCTGGCCGCCAGCAGCTCCTACGAGGTGCTGGCGGGCCCACCGCTCACCGGTGCGACGGCCGCGGCGTTCGCGGAGGACCTCGCCGCGCTGCCGGCGTGGGAGATGTCCCGCTCCTGTCGGGTCACGTCGGTACCTGTCGAGCCGTGGGCCCTCCAGGTCGAGACGTCCGACGGTTCGACGGCCTACCTCGGCAGCCCCATGCGTCTGTGCGCCTCGGTCGACGTCGACGGCGCGGACCTCGGGGTCGACGCCGTGCTGGCGGCGTTCCTGGGCAACCAGGCCCGTCAGCAGTCCGGCATCCCCGAGCTCGGCTGCCCGCCGCCGGACCAGGTGGGTCGCCTCGGCCGGCTGGCCGAGGGCGCGCCGACCTGGAACGCCTCCTTCGACCCGTCGACGGCGGTCGCGGGCGTGGTCTGCTACCGCGCCGACCCGATGGGCGAGCGGGAGTACGGCGACGACTCGTGGGGCATCGCCGCGACGCTCTCGCCCGTGCACGGCCAGCTCGAGGCGGTCCGGGACGACCTGGCCGCGAACCGGGCGGCCACCGGGGACGACGGCATGTGCACCGACACCGGTCCGCAGCGAATGGTCCTGCTCGAGGACGCCGACGGCGACCAGGCCGCGTGGGTCGACGACCGCTGCACCGGCGAGTTCGCGGGACCGGGCGGCAGCTGGACCCCGGGACCCGCGGCCGAGCAGTCCATCGACGAGGCCCTGCGAGGACGCTGACCGCGCCATGCCCTACGTTCTCGCCCGGAGGTGGGCGCATGCGCGTGGGAGTGGTGCTCGGCACCGGGCACGGTCTCGACGGGACGACCGGACGACTGGTCACGGACCTGGTCGAGCGGATGTCGCGGCACACGGAGATCGAGACCGAGACGGTGGTGACCACCGACCTCGACCTCGGCCCCAGCTGTCCGGCCTGCCTGTCCTGCATGACGGCGGGCGAGCAGACCTGCCCCAACTACGACACCGCGGCCCCGGCACGCGACGTGATGGACCGGGCGGACCTGGTCGTCTTCGCCACCCCGGTGCACTCCTTCCAGGTCTCGGCGAGCACGAAGCGCCTCATCGACCACTTCGCCTACCTGATCCACCGGCCGGCGTACGTCGGTCGCCCGGCGGTGCTGCTCTCGACCGCGGCCGGCGGCGGCCACGACGCCGCGCTGGACTACCTGGGTAGCGCGGTGCGCCGCTGGGGCTTCCACACCGTGGCCCGGCTGGGCGTCAACGGACCGGGGCTCAAGCGCACCACCTACCGCGGCAAGGTCGACGCCGCGCTCGACGAGATCGCCGCGCTCGCCGTCGCCGCGCCGACCGCCGGGGAGCCCCGACCCTCGACCGCCGACCTCATCGGCTTCCGCGTGGCCCGGCTCCTGGTCGACGGCGGTCGCGAGGAGGGCCCCGTGGATGCGGCGTACTGGACCGAGCGCGGCTGGTTCGACGCCGAGTGGTGGACCGACCGGAAGCCGCCGTTCGTGGCCAACCGGATCGCCGCACTGGTCGAGAAGCGGATCCGCAAGGGCATCGAGAGCGGCTCGGCCGACCCCTACCGCGGCTGACTCGGACTCACGGGCCATCGACCACGAGGTTGGCCATGTCGACGACCGCGCGGTAGCCGAGCGCCTCGTAGACCCGGTTCGAGACCGGGTTGGCCTGGTCGGTGAACAGGCAGCACCGCACGCCGTTCGCGAGGTGGCGGGCGGAGACGTCGGCGACGGTGCGACTCGCGTAGCCGCGACCGCGGTGCTCGCGCGGGGTGTAGACCGGGCCGATCCGGGCGACGCCGTTCGCGGGGGCGTTGTAGCCGGTCAGGTGGACCGGCGCGCCCGACTCGTCCTCCCACAACCAGATCAGCCCGGCGTCGATGCGCAGGCGGACCTCGTCGAGGGTGAGCTCCGGCATCGCATGCCGGCCGTCGCGCCCGGCCTGCTCGGCGGCGTCCACCGCGAAGGCGTCGAACCAGTCCCGGCACAGCTCGGCGTCGTCGCCGGTGGCCGCGCGCAGCCGTCCAGGCGGCGCGGGCGGCACGACGAGGTCGCCGAGCTCGAAGAGCCGGGTGTGCTCGTCGACGCGGGCCGCTCCCCCGGCCAACCGGGCGGTCTCCTCGGCCACGAGCCGCGCGGCCGGCAGGGCGCCGTTGACCCCGCGCAGCTCCTCGCCCCGCTCGTGCAGCAGGCGCGCCAGCGCGAGTGCCGCGTCGTCGGGCATCGGCAGGACGTAGGCGGGATACGGCTCGAACGGCGCGGTCCGCATCGCGACCCCGACGACCTGCTCGCCCTCGCGCACGATCGCCCACCAGGTGTACGGCGCACCGGCGAACGGGTGGCTCACCGCGCGCTGGGTCACCGTGGCGATGACGGTGGTCACCACCGGGTCCGCGGCCAGGTGGGACGCGGTCTCGTCGAGGAAGCGCGCCGGGTCGTCGGTGAGCTCGAGGTGCATGCCGGAAGTCAGCCAGCAAGCGGCCGCCGTCACAACCGGTTTCTCCGCCTACGAGCCCGCGCCCTAGGATTTCTGCCATGACCGACATCACGAGCCAGGCCCCGGACACGACGAGCGGCACCACCGGCGCCGCTCGCGTACCCGAGAAGCCTGCGCTCGAGGGGCTGGAGGCCACCTGGGGCGAGCGCTGGAAGGCCGACGACACCTACGCCTTCGACCGGACCCAGACGCGCGAGAACGTCTACTCCATCGACACCCCGCCGCCCACCGTGAGCGGCAGCCTGCACGTCGGCCACGTGTTCTCCTACACCCACACCGACTTGATCGCCCGCTTCCAGCGCATGCGCGGCAAGTCGGTGTTCTACCCCATGGGCTGGGACGACAACGGCCTGCCGACCGAGCGCCGCGTCCAGAACTACTACGGCGTGCGCTGTGACCCGTCGCTGCCCTACGACCCCGACTTCACCCCGCCGGAGAAGCCGGACCCGAAGAAGCAGATCCCGATCAGCCGGCCCAACTTCATCGCCCTGTGCGAGCAGCTCGTCGAGCAGGACGAGCAGGTCTTCGAGCAGCTGTGGCGCACGCTCGGCCTCTCGGTCGACTGGAAGCAGCACTACACGACCATCGGCCCGAAGGCGCAGACCGTCAGCCAGCGGGCGTTCCTGCGCAACTTCGCCCGCGGCGAGGCCTACCTCCAGGAGGCGCCGACCCTCTGGGACGTCACCTTCCAGACCGCGGTCGCCCAGGCCGAGCTCGAGGCACGCGAGTACGCCGGGGCCTACCACCGCGTCGCGTTCCACCGCCCCGACGGCGACAAGGTCTTCATCGAGACCACGCGTCCCGAGCTGATCCCCTCGGTCGTCGCGCTGATCGCGCACCCCGACGACGAGCGCTACCAGCCGCTGTTCGGCACCACGGTCACCTCGCCGGTCTTCGGCGTGGAGATCCCGGTGCTTCCGCACCCGCTCGCGGAGATGGACAAGGGCGCGGGCATCGCGATGTGCTGCACGTTCGGTGACCTCACCGACGTCACCTGGTGGCGCGAGCTCGACCTGCCGGTCCGCACCCTGATCGGCCGCGACGGCCGGCTCTCCCGCGAGACGCCGGAGTGGCTCTCGGGCGAGACCGCCGCGGCGGCGTACGAGGACCTCAAGGGCAAGACCGCGTTCTCGGCCCGTGAGGCCGTGGTCGCCAAGCTGCGCGAGACCGGCGACCTCGACGGCGAGCCCACCCCGACCCAGCGGATGACGAACTTCTACGAGAAGGGCGACAAGCCGCTCGAGATCGTCGCGACCCGCCAGTGGTACATCCGCAACGGCGGCCGGGACGCGGCGCTGCGCACCGAGATGCTCGACCGCGGCGCGGAGATCCAGTGGGTCCCGGCGCACATGCAGCACCGCTACGACAACTGGGTCGGTGGCCTCAACGGCGACTGGCTGATCTCGCGGCAGCGGTTCTTCGGCATCCCCTTCCCGGTCTGGTACCCGCTCGACGCCGACGGCGAGCCCGACTACGACCACCCGCTCCTGCCCCGCGAGGAGCAGCTGCCGATCGACCCCTCGACCGACGCCCCGTCGGGCTACAGCGAGGACCAGCGCGGCAAGCCGAACGGCTTCATCGGCGACCCCGACGTGATGGACACCTGGGCGACCTCCTCGCTCACCCCGCAGATCGCCGGCGGCTGGGAGTCCGACGACGACCTGTGGCAGCGGGTCTTCCCGATGGACCTGTGCACCCAGGCGCACGACATCATCCGGACCTGGCTCTTCTCCCGCGTGGTCCGCGCCCACTTCGAGAACCACGCGGCACCGTGGTCGCACGCGCTGGTGTCGGGCTTCATCCTCGACCCGGACCGCAAGAAGATGTCGAAGTCCAAGGGCAACGTCGTCGTCCCGACCGACATCCTCGACAAGTTCGGCGCCGACGCCGTGCGCTGGCGCGCGGCCATGGCCCGCCCGGGCCTGGACTCGCCCTTCGACGAGACCCAGATGAAGGTCGGCCGCCGGCTGGCGATGAAGGTCCTCAACGCCTCGAAGTTCGTCCTCGGCGGCGTGGGCGCGACCGCGGTGAACCCGTTCGAGGTCTCCGAGCCGGTCGACTGCGCGATGCTCGGCCGGCTGGCCGAGGTGATCCGCAAGGCGACCGACGCCTTCGAGGCCTACGACTACACCACCGCGCTCGAGACGGCCGAGAAGTTCTTCTGGGAGTTCTGCGACGACTACCTCGAGCTGGTCAAGGAGCGCGCGTACGACGCCGACGGCGGCGTCGCCACCGCCTCGGCCAAGGCGGCGCTGGCGCTCGCGCTGCACGCCCAGCTGCGGCTGCTCGCGCCGTTCCTGCCCTACGTGACCGAGGAGGTCTGGTCGTGGTGGCAGGAGGGCTCGATCCACCGCTCCTCGTGGCCGACCGTGGTCGAGCTCGGCTCCGCCGCGGCGACCGAGGGCACCACCCTCGACGCCGTCTCCGCCGCCCTCATCGGCATCCGCGGCGCCAAGTCGAACGCCAAGGTCTCCATGCGCGCCGAGCTCTCCCGCGTGGAGATCCGCGGGCCCGAGGCACTGGTCCGGGCGGCCGAGCTGGCCGCCGACGACCTGCGCAAGACCGGCAAGATCACCGGCGAGCTGGTCTTCACCCCCGAGGACGACGCCACGGAGATCTCGGTCGAGGCGGAGCTGGCACCGACGCAGTGACGCTGCGCCGGGTCGCGGCACTCAGGTGCCGAGGCCCGGCGACTCGATCCTCAGTGGTGGCCGTGGCCCCAGCCGTGGCCGTGCCCGTGACCACCTGGCCCATGACCTGGCCCATGACCTGGACCGTGACCTGGACCGGGACCAGGCCCGTGACCCGGTCCACCTGAACCGTGGCCCGGACCGGGCCCCGGGAAGCCGTGGCCGTGGTCCGGAC
>JAEZKN010000597.1 GCA_023415395.1 Actinomycetes bacterium | reverse complement strand
GGCCAACGCCGAGCGCCTCCGGCCGCTGCTGACCCGGGTCCTGCTCGCGGCCGGCCCGGAGACCGCGGCGATGGCGCGGACGACCTTCGCGATCACCACGCTGTCGGGGTCGCCCGCGATCAACGTCGTCGCCAGCACCGCGAAGGCCGGCGTCAACGTCCGGATCATGGTCGGCGACACCGTCGCCGACGTGCTCGACCACGTCCGCCGCGCCATCGGCGACGACCGGGTCCAGGTCAACGTCCTCGAGGCCGACGAGCCCTCACCGGTCTCCCCGATGGACGACGCCTTCGCGCTGGTGGAGGACACGATCGCCGAGGTGTTTCCCGACGCGATCCCGACTCCCTACGTCATGATGGCCGCCACCGACGCGCGGCACTTCACCCGCATCTGCGACCGGGTCTACCGCTTCGCCCCGTTCCGGATGTCGAAGGACCAGCGCGCGTCGATCCACACCTACGACGAGCACGTCGGGATCGACGACCTCGTCGACGGCGTGCGGTGGTACCAGCGCCTGATCGAGAGGATCCCCGGATGAGCCAGGTGGACCGGACGCGCAGCGTCACCAGTGACCCGCGCGTCCGCGGCCTGGCGGCGATCGTCGGCTTCCTGGTCTGCGTCGAGATCGCCAGCGGCGTGCTGCAGGGCTACTACACGCCGATCTTCAGCGACGTCGCCGACCACCTCGACATCACCGACGCGGACCTCAACTGGTTCGAGGCCGCGCAGCTCATCGTCTCCGCGCTCGTCGTGCCACCCCTGGCCCGGCTCGGCGACATCGTCGGCCACAAGAAGGTGCTGCTGCTCTCGACCGCGGTCACCGCGCTCGGATCGTGGGTCATGGCCTTCGCGCCGTCCTTCGGCACCTTCCTCGTCGGCGCCGCCCTCCAGGGTGCGTACGTCGTCTGGCTGCCCCTCGAGGTCGCGATCATCCACCGGCGGACCGCCGGCACCGGCCGGCAGAACCTGCTCACCCGCCGGGCCGCCGCCGTCCTGGTGGGCGCCCTCGAGCTCGCGGTGATCATCGGTGCGCTCACCAGCGGGGCGCTGGTCGAGGCGACGTCGATGACCGTCCTGCTGATGATCCCCGCGGTCGTCGTGACCGTCGTGCTCGTCGTGATCTGGTTCGGCGTCGAGGACACCGCCGGCACCTCCAGCGGCGGGCTCGACCTCGGCGGGGTCGCCCTCCTGACCGCGGCGGTCGGCCTGGTCATGGCCGGCCTGATCGTGATCCGGCTGGACGGGCCGGGCAGCGTGCTCGCCTGGGGCCTGGTCGTGCTCGGCCTCGCCGCGCTGGTGCCGTTCGCACGCCACGAGCTCGGGCAGGAACAGCCGGTGGTCGACGTACGCCTCCTGCGCGAGCCGGGCCAGTGGCCGGTGCAGCTGACGGCGTTCCTCTTCGGCATGTCGGTCCTCGGGGCGCAGATCCCGCTGTCGACCTTCGCGCGCACCGACCCCGACGTCGCCGGCTACGGGCTCGGCGCGAGCGCCGGCTTCGTCTCGACGCTCATCGGCGTCTACGTGATCTTCCTGGCGGTCGGCGCCTTCACGCTGCCGCTGACCAGCCGCGCCTTCGGTCCGCGCGGGGCGCTGATCGTCGCGAGCCTGCTCGTCGCGCTCGGCTACGCCCTGTGGCTGCCCTTCCACGACCACACCTGGCAGGCGCTGATCAACATGGCGGTCGCCGGTCTCGGCTCCGGGGCGCTGGTGGCCGCCCTGCCCGCGATGGCCGCGGCCGCGGCACCCGCCGAGCGCACCGGCTTCGCGACCGGCATGACCAACGCGACCAAGACCATCGGCGGGGCCATCGCCTCGGCGGTCTTCGCCATCGCGCTGTCCGCGACCGGGTCGCTCGACAGTCCCGAGGAGGGTCACGCCGCGCTCTCGGGCTACCTCACCGTCTGGGCGGTCTGCGCCGTCGCCGCGCTGTGCGCCGCGGTCGCGCTGACGGCCCTGCCGCGCACCGTCGCCGAGGAACCGACCCCGGCCCTCCGCTGACGCGTACGCTGGAGGCGATGGCCCGAGAGCGCGAACCGGACCGGCGCGAGAGCCGGGCGGCGGCCCGCGCCCGCATCGAGCAGCAGCAGACCTGGGTCGACGTACAGGTGCGCCAGGCCATGGAGCGCGGCGAGTTCGAGAACCTCCCCGGCTACGGCAAGCCCATCGAGGGTCTGGGCACCGAGCACGACCCCGACTGGTGGCTGAAGAAGCTGGTCGAGCGCGAGCGGATCACCGTGCTCCCGCTCAGCGTCGCGCTCCGCAAGGAGGACGCCGCGCTCGACGACGAGCTGGACCGCCACTCCTCCGAGGCCCAGGTGCGCGAGCACGTCGAGGACTTCAACGCGCGGGTCGTCCGGGCGCGCTACTCGCTCAGCCCCGGGCCGCCCCTGATCACCATGCCGCGCGACGTCGAGGAGACCGTCGCGGCGTGGAAGGAGCGGTACGCCGCACGGCGTTCCGTCCCACGCACCGAACCCGCCGCACCGCGCCGCCGCCGGCACTGGTGGAATCGGGGGAGCAAACGGTCCGAGGGAGGGTCATGAAGAACGTCGGTGTGGTCGGTGGCGGCCTGATGGGTTCTGGTATCGCCGAGGTCAGCGCACGCGCTGGCCAGGACGTGGTCGTCGTGGAGTCGAGCGACGACGCGGCGAAGGCGGCGCTGGGGCGGCTGGAGAAGTCGCTGCAGCGCGCGGAGGCCAAGGGCAAGATCCCGTCGGCGGACGAGGTGCTCGCCCGGATCCGCGTGGTGACCGACCTCGACGCGATGGCCGACCGCGAGGTGGTCGTCGAGGCGATCGTCGAGGAGGAGAACGCGAAGGTCTCGCTCTTCAAGTCGCTGGACTCGATCGTCTCCGCGCCCGACGCGATCCTCGCGTCCAACACCTCCTCGATCCCGATCATGAAGCTCGGTGTCGTCACCTCGCGCCCGACCCAGGTGATCGGCATCCACTTCTTCAACCCGGTCCCGGTGCTGCAGCTCGTCGAGCTCGTGCCGTCGCTGCTGACCTCCGACGACACCACCGCCCGCTCGCGTGCGTGGGTCCAGGACGGCCTCGGCAAGCAGGCGATCGACTGCCAGGACCGCGCGGGCTTCGTGGTCAACGCCCTGCTGATCCCCTTCGTCCTCTCCGCGATCCGGATGTTCGAGTCCGGCTTCGCCTCCGCCGAGGACATCGACCGCGGCCTGGTGCTCGGCGCCGCGCACCCGCAGGGTCCGCTCGCGCTGGCCGACCTCATCGGCCTCGACACCACCAAGGCCGTCGCCGACTCGCTCTACGAGGAGTTCAAGGAGCCGCTCTACGCCGCCCCGCCGCTGCTCCAGCGCATGGTCGACGCCGGGCTGCTCGGCCGGAAGTCCGGCCGCGGGTTCTACACCTACTCCTGACCTCCAGCTGGCCGGGAGCTGGCCCAGAGAGTTTCATCGGCCGGCCGACAAACCTTGCCGCCCGTGTCAGATCGGTCATACCGACGAGCAAGCCCCCGCTGCTACCTTCCGCCCCATGAGTGGATCCCGCAGCGCCAAGGACTTCTTCCGGCCCCTCGCGGTGGGGGCGCCGGCGCCTCTCACCGAGATCCCGGCGCGACCCAGCCGGGCCATCCACTTCTTCGACCCCAGCAACCCGAAGATGGCGGCCAAGGTGCCGGACATGGTCGGCACGGTCGACGTGCTGCTGGGCAACCTCGAGGACGCGATCAAGGCCGACAACAAGGTGGCCGCCCGTGAGGGCCTGGTCGAGATCGCGCAGAACACCGCGAACCTGGGAGGAGGGAGCGGGCCCACCCAGCTGTGGACCCGCATCAACTCCCTCGACAGCCCGTGGGTGCTCGACGACCTGACCACGCTGGTGCCGGCGATCGGCGACAAGCTCGACGTCATCATGGTGCCCAAGGTGCAGGGCGCCGAGGACATCCACTACGTCGACCGGCTGCTCGCCCAGCTCGAGGCCAAGGCCGGGCTGGAGCGGCCGATCCTCGTGCACGCGATCCTCGAGACGGCCCGCGGCGTGGCGAACGTCGAGGAGATCTGCGGCGCCAGCCCGCGCATGCAGGGCATCTCCCTCGGTCCGGCCGACCTCGCGGCCGACCGCCGGATGAAGACCACCCGCGTCGGCGGCGGCCACCCCGGCTACCTCGTGCGCCAGGACCCGCCCAGCGAGGGCGGCGTCGCGAACATCGAGGCCAGCCGCGCGACCTACCAGCAGGACCTGTGGCACTACACGATCGCGCGGATGGTCGACGCCTGCGCGATGCACGGCATCTACCCCTACTACGGCCCGTTCGGCGACATCACCGACGTGGTGGCGTGCGAGGACCAGTTCCGCAACGCCTTCCTGCTCGGCTGCGTCGGCACCTGGAGCCTCCACCCCAAGCAGATCGCGATCGCCAACAAGGTCTTCAGCCCCAGCGTCGAGGACGTCGCCCACGCCCGCCGCGTGGTCGCCGCGATGGGCGACGGCACGGGCGCGGTGATGCTCGACGGCAAGATGGAGGACGACGCCTCCCTCAAGCAGTGCCTGGTGATGGTCGAGCTCGCCGAGCAGCTCGCCGCCGTCGACCCCGAGCTCAAGGCCGCCTACGACGCGATCGAGGTGGACGCCCGATGACTGACTTCACCCCGCTGCGCAGCGTGCTCTACATGCCGAGCTCCAACGAGCGCGCGCTGGAGAAGGCCAAGTCCATCGGCTGCGACGGGCTGATCCTCGACCTCGAGGACGCGGTCGCGCCGGACGCGAAGCCGGCGGCCCGCGAGGCCGCATGCGCCGCCGCAGCGAGCGGCGAGTACGGCCGGCGTACCGTCACCATCCGCGTCAACGGCATCGGCACCGAGTGGCACGACGCCGACCTCGCGGCCGCCGCCCAGGCCGGCCCGGACGCGGTCGTCGTCCCCAAGGTCGACAGCGCCGCCGAGGTGCAGCAGCTGGTCGCGGCGCTGGAGCAGCACGGTGCCCCCGACCACACGAAGCTCTGGGCGATGATCGAGACCCCGGTCGCCGTCCTCGACGTCCTCAGCATCGCCCGCGCCAGCGATCGGCTGACCTGCTTCGTGATCGGCACCAACGACCTGGTCAAGGAGCTCTACGCCGAGCACGTGCCCGGCCGCGCCCCGATCCTGCCGAGCCTGCACCAGATCCTGCTCGCGGCGCGTGCGACCGGCATCGCGGTCCTCGACGGCGTCTACAACGACGTCAAGGACACCGAGGGCTTCCTGGCCGAGTGCACGCAGGGCCGGCAGATGGGCTTCGACGGCAAGACGCTGATCCACCCCGGCCAGGTCGAGGGTGCCAACAGCGCATTCGCGCCGTCGGAGCAGGCCGTCGAGGACGCCCGTGGCCTCATCGCGGCCTTCGAGCAGGGCCAGGGCTCCGGCGTCGTGACCTACCACGGCAGGATGGTCGAGAACCTCCACGTCGAGTCCGCCCGGCGCACGCTGAGCATCCACGGGGCGATCCAGGCGCTCGGCTGAGCGAGCGAGTCACCGAGGTTTGCTCCCTCCACCCCTCCGGGTACGCACCGCCGGGGGACATGAGAGGGAGGAAACGAATCATGGTGATTCTCGGACTGGTGCTGCTGCTCATCGGGCTGCTGGCCAACATCCCGGTGCTGACGACGATCGGCATCATCTTGCTGATCGTCGGGCTGATCCTGAACCTGGTGCCGATCGGCGGCACCCGGCGCAGGGTCTTCTAGCCAGGGACCACCACCACCGGCACCCTCGAGTGCCGGACGATCCGGGTGGCGTTCGAGCCGAGGAACACCCGTGCGAGGACGCCACCCGCGGACGAGCCGAGGACGAGGATCTCGTCGTCGCGCCAGTCCAGGCTGCCCACGGCCTCGCCCCAGGTGGGGCCCGTCGCCACGACGGTCGAGCAGGCGGGCGCCTCCGGGAGTCCCGCGAGAGCGCGCTGCTGGGCGGCCTCCGCCTGCTCGACGTACGCCGCCAGCACGTCCTCCTCGCCCCGGACCTCGGGGGGGTACATCGTCCTGCCCTCCACGCCGAAGGTCGCGATCCGCAGGTCCGCGCCCACCTCGGCGCAGATCTCGGCGGTCCGGTGCAGTGCGCGCTCGGACTCCCGGTCGCCACGGAAGGCGCACGTCGCCCGGCTGAAGCGCGACCGGGCGTGCGTCGCGAAGCCACGGGTCGCGACCGCCACCGGGATCGGGGAGGCGTGGAGCAGGTGGTCGGCGATGGCACCGACCACGACCCGGTCCCACGGGCCGTTCCCCGACGAGCCGAGCACGACGACCCGGGCGTCGATGTCGCGTGCGCGCCGCAGGATCGTCGCCGGGACCGAGCGCCCCGAGACGGCCTCGGCGCTGTGGTCGAGGTCCGCCGCGACCTCGAGGAGCACGGTCTCGGCACCGGCGACGGCGCGGTGGCCCTCGGCCCGCGACCAGGCGGCGAACTCCTTGTCCACGTTGCCGGACAGCAGCGTCGGCCACGCCGCGGGCACGACGGTCATCACGTGCAGGCCGGTGCCGAGCGAGCGCGCGAGCATCGCGCCGTAGGAGATCGCCGAGCGGTCGTGGGGCCGGGGCGGGTGGCCCACCAGGACGGTCATCGGCCGGCCCGTCCGAGCGCCGCGTGCCGCCGCCCCCACACGAGGTAGAACGCCAGCACGACCGTGAGCCAGCCGCCGAAGATCAGCCAGGTCGTGCCGGGCAGGCCGGAGAGGATGTAGACGCAGACCGCGATGGTCAGCACCGGCGTGACCGGGAAGAGCGGGACGCGGAACGGCCGGGGCAGGTCGGGCTGGGTGCGGCGCAGGATCAGCACACCCAGCGCGACCACGATGAAGGCCACCAGCGTGCCGATCGAGACGGTGTCCCACAGGTAGTCGGCGGGGACGAAGCCGCCGATGAGCGCGACCACGACGGCGCAGACGACGGTGTTGAAGACCGGGGTCAGCGTGCGCGGGCTGACCCGTGCGAACCGGTCGGGCAGCATGCCGTCGCGGCCCATGGCGAAGAGGATGCGGGTCTGCCCGTAGAGCGTCACCAGCGTGACCGAGAAGATCGAGATCACCGCGCCCGCGGCCAGGATCGTCGGGGCGATCGTGCTGCCGGTGATGTTCTCCAGGATCACCGACAGCCCGGCGCTCTGCTGCTCGGGCAGCGAGAAGTCGGCGGGTGGCTGGGCGGAGAGCCCCGCCACGGCGACCAGCACGTAGACGCTGATCACGACGACGAGGGCGCCCATGATCGCCCGGGGCAGCGCCCGCTGCGGGTCGCGCACCTCCTCCCCCGCCGTCGACACCGCGTCGAGGCCGATGAAGGAGAAGAAGATCGTGGCCGCGGCGGCCGAGATCCCGGAGGGACCGGCGTCCCAGAAGCCGTCGAAGTGGTCCGAGCTCCATGCGGTCAGGCCGATGGCGACGAAGAGCATCAGCACGCTGAGCTTGAGGATCACCATGATGGTGTTGACGCGGGCCGACTCGCTCGCACCACGGATGAGCAGCACCGCGCACATCAGGACCAGCAGCACGGCCGGGAGGTTGACGAGGCCGGTGACGTTGTCCTCGTAGGGCACCGGGGAGTAGGACAGCGCGTCGGGCAGGTGCCAGCCGGTGGTGTTGTCGAGCAGCTCGTTGAGGTAGCCGCTCCAGCCGACCGCGACCGCGGCCGAGGAGACGCCGTACTCCAGCAGCACGCAGGCCGCGATCACCATCGCCACCAGCTCGCCCATGGCGTGGTAGGCGTAGGAGTACGTCGACCCGCTGACCGGGATCGCGCTGGCGACCTCGGCGTAGCACAGGGCCGAGAGCCCGGCGCCGAGCCCGGCCACGAGGAAGGCCACGATCACCGCCGGTCCGGCGTCCGGCACGGCCTCCTGGAGCACGAAGAAGATGCCGGTGCCGACGGTCGCGCCGACGCCGAACATCATCAGCTGGAAGGTGCCGAAGCTGCGTCGCAGCCCCGCGCCGCCGTGCTCGCCCGTGTCCACCCGGATCGGCTTGCGCCGGGTCAGCTGGTCGGTGAGCGTGGCCATGGGCTACTCCCGGGTCCGTCGGAGCTGTTCGTCGAGCCAGAGCTTGGCGCTGCCGAGGACCCCCGCGACGTCGTGGACCATCTTGCCGAGCGCGTCCTGGCTCTGCCTGAAGGCCTCGCTGTAGCTGCGGGCCGCCTCGGCCGCGGCCTCGGAGACCGTGGCCCGGTCGTCGTCCTGGCGCCGCGGGTAGTCGCCGGCGAGGACCCGGGTGTAGTCCCCCGAGTCGACCCAGCGGCGCAGCTCGGTGGCGCGCACGACGGCGAAGGGGTGCGAGCGGTTCTCGATCAGCAGCAGCTTGAGCACCGAGTCGCGCAGGTCGGCGGCGTCGTACTCCTGGCCCTGGGCGAAGAACGACGTCGCGTCGAGGTCGTCGAGGTGGCCGCCGCTGGCCATCTGCATGTGGACCCGGAACGCGGTGGCGGGGTCCTGGGTCGCCAGCAGCCCGGCCCGGTCGGCCGAGAGCTCCGCCTTGCGCGACCACTCGTGGAGCGCGGCCATGATCGCGCGCAGGCCGAGGCTCCCGAGCGGGACCGCGGCGAGGGCGCCGCTGAGCTGGATCATCCGCTGGAGCATGGTCTGGTAGACCGCGTGGCCGCTCATCGCGTGCCCGAGCTCGTGGGCGATCACGAACCGCACCTCCTCCTCGTCGAGGAGGTCGACCGTCCCGGAGTTCAACACGATGAACGGCTTGTTCATGCCGATGGTCATCGCGTTCGGGACCGGGTCGGCCACGACGTACATCTCGGGCAGCTCCGGCGCGTCGAGCGTCCGGGCGACCTCGCCGAGCAGCCGGTGCAGGGTCGCGAACTGCCGCTCGTCGACCCGCACCGCCGAGCCGAGGAAGACCAGCCGCACGGCCCGCTCGTTGAAGAGCCCCGACATCGCCTTGAGCAGCGTGTCGAAGCCCTTGAGCTTGCGGAGCGCGACCAGGGCACCCCGGTCGGCGGGGTGCTCCCAGGCGCGGGAGCTGACGTCGGTGAGGGTGGCGCGGGACCGAGCCGGCTGCGTCGTCACCCCTTTACTCTCGCACGGGAATGCGCACGCCGCGCTCCTGCGCGACCTCGACCGCGCGCTCGTAGCCGGCGTCCACGTGCCGGATGACGCCCATCCCGGGGTCGTTGGTCAGCACCCGCTCGATCTTCTGCGCGGCCAGCGGCGTGCCGTCGGCGACGCACACCTGGCCCGCATGCAGCGACCGGCCCATGCCGACCCCGCCGCCGTGGTGGAAGGACACCCAGGTCGCACCGGAGGCCGTGTTGACCAGCGCGTTGAGGATCGCCCAGTCCGCGATCGCGTCCGAGCCGTCGAGCATCCCCTCGGTCTCGCGGTACGGCGAGGCGACGGAGCCGCAGTCGAGGTGGTCGCGCCCGATGACGATGGGGGCCCGGAGCTCGCCGCTGGCCACCATCTCGTTGAACCTCAGGCCGGCGAGGTGGCGCTCGCCGTACCCCAGCCAGCAGATGCGCGCGGGCAGGCCCTGGAACTGCACGCGCTCGCCGGCCATCGTGATCCACTTCCGCAGCCGCACGTTGTCGGGGAAGAGCTCGAGGATCGCCCGGTCGGTCGCCGCGATGTCGGCCGGGTCGCCGGACAGCGCGGCCCAGCGGAAGGGGCCCCTGCCCTCGCAGAAGAGCGGCCGGATGTAGGCCGGCACGAAGCCGGGGAAGTCGAAGGCCCGGTCGTAGCCGCCCTTGCGCGCCTCGTCGCGGATCGAGTTGCCGTAGTCGAAGACCTCGGCGCCCCGGTCCTGGAGCTCGACCATCGCCCGCACGTGCGCGGCCATGGACGCCTGCGCCTCCTTCGTGAAGCCCGCCGGGTCGGCCGTCCGGCGCGCCTCCCACTCCTCGAAGGGCACCCCGACGGGGAGGTAGAAGAGCGGGTCGTGCGCCGAGGTCTGGTCGGTGACGATGTCGACCGGCGCGTCCATCTCCAGCAGCTGCGGGAGCATCGCGGCCGCGTTGCCGAGCACGCCGATGGACAGCGGCCGGCGCTCGTCGCGGGCCGCGACCGCCATCTCGACCGCGTCCGCGAGCGAGTCCGCCCGGACGTCGAGGTAGCGGTGGTCGATCCGGCGCTGGATGCGGGCGTCGTCGCACTCGACGCAGATCACGACGCCGTCGTTCATGGTGACGGCCAGCGGCTGCGCGCCACCCATCCCGCCCAGGCCGGCGGTGACGGTGATCGTGCCGGCCAGCGTCCCCCCGAAGCGCTTGTCGGCCACCGCCGCGAACGTCTCGAAGGTGCCCTGGAGGATCCCCTGGGTGCCGATGTAGATCCACGAGCCGGCGGTCATCTGGCCGTACATGGTCAGGCCCAGGTCCTCGAGCCGGCGGAACTCCTCCCAGTTGGCCCAGTCGCCGACCAGGTTGGAGTTCGCGATCAGCACGCGCGGCGCCCACTCGTGGGTGCGCATCACGCCGACCGGCTTGCCGGACTGCACGAGCATGGTCTCGTCGTCGGCGAGGGTCGACAGCGTCCTGACCAGGGCGTCGTAGGCCTCCCAGCTGCGCGCCGCCTTGCCGGTGCCGCCGTAGACGACGAGGTCGTCGGGGCGCTCGGCGTTCTCGGGGTCGAGGTTGTTCATCAGCATCCGCAGGGGCGCCTCGGTCTGCCAGGAACGGGCGGTGAGCCGGGTGCCGCGGGCGGCGCGGACGGGCAGGCGGGGGTTGGTCATCGCAGGTCTCCGATCACGGACGCGGCGGCGGACAGGACGGCACCCGAGGCGACCAGCGCCACAGCGGCCTCGATCTCGGGCGAGAGGTGGCGGTCGGGGCCCGGACCCTCGATCCCGGACGAGCGCAGCAGGGCGACCACGGCGCCGGTGGCCGGCGACGGCTCGAGCGGTGCGCGCAGGTCGAGGGCACGGGCGGCGGTGAGCACCTCGATGGCCACGACACGGGTGAGCCCGTCGACGGCCCGGCGCAGCTTGCGGGCGGCCGACCAGCCCATCGAGACGTGGTCCTCCTGCATCGCGCTGGAGGGGATGGAGTCGACCGACGCCGGGACCGCCAGCCGCTTGAGGTCGGAGACGATCGCGGCCTGGGTGTACTGGGCGATCATGTGGCCGCTGTCGACGCCCGGGTCGTCGGCGAGGAAGGGCGGCAGGCCGTGGCTGCGGGCCTTGTCGAGGAAGCGGTCGGTACGCCGCTCGCTGATCGAGGCCACGTCCGCCGCGACGATCGCGAGGAAGTCGAGCACGTAGGCCACCGGGGCGCCGTGGAAGTTGCCGTTGCTCTCGACCCGGTCGCCGACCACCACGGGGTTGTCGATGGCCGAGGCGAGCTCGCGGCCGGCCACGGCCGCGGCGTGCTCGACGGTGTCGCGGGCGGCCCCGTGGACCTGGGGCGAGCAGCGCAGCGAGTAGGCGTCCTGGACGCGGTTGCACTCGGTAGGACTCCCCGGGAGGCCGCGGTGGGAGGCGACGATGCCTGAGTCGGCGAGCAGCGCGGTGAGGTTGGCCGCCGACGCGGCCTGCCCCGGGTGCGGGCGGATCGCCTGGAGCTCGGGGGCGAAGACCCGGTCGGTGCCGAGCTGGGCCTCGACCGACATCGCGGCGGCGACGTCCGCGGTGCGAAGCAGCATCCGCAGGTCCTCGATCGCCAGCACCAGCATGGCGAGCATGCCGTCGGTGCCGTTGATGAGCGCGAGGCCCTCCTTCTCGGCCAGGACGACGGGCCGGATGCCGGCGGCGGCGAGGGCGTCCGCCGCGGGGAGCAGCATCCCATCGGCGTCCCGCACCTCCCCCTCGCCCATCGCGACGACGGCGCAGTGCGACAGCGGGGCGAGGTCGCCCGAACAGCCGAGCGAACCGTACTCGCGGACGACCGGCGTGATGCCGGCGTTGAGGATCGCGGCATACGTCTCCGCCGTCTCCAGCCGCACACCGGTACGGCCGGTGAGCAGGGTGGACAGCCGCAGCAGCATGAGCGCGCGGACGACCTCGCGCGCCACCTCGGGCCCGGAACCGGCGGCGTGCGAGCGGATGAGGCTCCGCTGCAGCTGCGTGCGCCGCTCGGTCGGGATGAAGGTGGTGGCGAGGGCACCGAATCCGGTGGAGATTCCGTAGTGCGGCTCGGGGTCGTCGCTGTGTCTTATAAACATCTCCGAGCCCACCAGACCGCGGGGGATGT
>JAEZKN010000358.1 GCA_023415395.1 Actinomycetes bacterium | reverse complement strand
CCCCCCCGGCGGGGTGGGGGTACCAAACGGCGCGGCGACGCGGGGCTTCGGGCTCGATGTCCGGTGAGCGGACGGCCTCGTCGGCGGGTGCGTGCGGTTTGGTCACCAACCGCATGTCCGGGGCCCGAATGTCTGCGGTTTGGTCACCAACCGCGTCCCGTACCCCGCCCGATATCCGGAGGCGCCTGTCGGTGGGGCGGCCTAGGGTTCTGTCACGTGACCGCCGCCGACCGCACCGCCGACACCGACGCCCGGACCGACGCCGACTCGATGATCTTCGCCGCGGGGCTGCGCAAGTCGTTCGGCGGCTTCGAGGCGGTGCGCGGCATCGACGTCGACGTACGCCGCGGTGAGGCGTTCGGCTTCCTCGGGCCGAACGGCGCCGGCAAGTCGAGCACGATGCGGATGGTCGCGGCGGTGTCGCCGGTCAGCGGCGGCACGCTGCGCATCCTGGGGCTCGACCCGGCGACCGACGGGCCGGAGATCCGCAGCCGCATCGGGGTGTGCCCGCAGGAGGACACCCTCGACATCGAGATCTCGGTGCGCGACAACCTCTTCGTCTACGGCCGCTACTTCGGGCTGCCGCGCAAGGTCGTGCGGGAGCGCGTCGACGAGCTGCTGGAGTTCGTGCAGCTGACCGAGAAGGCCGACGCGATGGTCGAGGACCTCTCGGGCGGCATGAAGCGCCGGCTCACGATCGCGCGCAGCCTGATCAACCGGCCCGAGGTGCTGCTGCTCGACGAGCCCACCACCGGCCTGGACCCGCAGGCGCGGCACGTCGTGTGGGACCGGCTGTTCCGGCTCAAGCAGCAGGGGGTGACGCTGGTGCTCACGACCCACTACATGGACGAGGCCGAGCAGCTGACCGATCGCCTGGTCGTCATGGACAAGGGCCTGATCGTGGCCGAGGGCTCCCCGCTCGCGCTCATCGCCGAGCACTCCACCCGCGAGGTCGCCGAGCTGCGCTTCGGGGTGGCCAGCGAGGGCAACAGCCACGAGGCGCTGGCCGGCAAGGTCGAGGACCTCGCCGACCGGGTGGAGGTGCTGCCCGACCGGCTGCTGCTCTACACCGCCGATGGCGAGGAGACGATCGCCAAGGTCCACGAGCGCGGCCTGCGGCCGGTCGCGACGCTGGTGCGCCGCTCCACGCTCGAGGACGTCTTCCTCCGCCTCACCGGCCGGACGCTGGTCGACTGATGAGCAAGGAGACGAGCCAGCAGGCGACCGCGCCCACCAGCGTCTGGGCCGGCGCCGCCCGGCTGACCGACTACTGGGCGACCGTCTACCGCCGCACCTGGAAAGGCTCGGCGGTCTCCTCCTTCGTCAACCCGCTCTTCTACGTCCTCGCCATGGGCGTGCTGCTCGGCGACTACGTGTCCGGCGACCCCGCCCAGCTCGACGGGGCGTCGTCGTACCTCGTCTTCATCGCCCCCGGCCTGCTCGCCGCGCAGGCGATGCAGACGGTGTTCGGCGAGGTGACCTACCCCGTCCTGGGGATGATCAAGTGGAACAAGACCTACTTCGGCATGACCGCCACGCCGCTGAGCGTGCGCGAGGTGATCGTGGGCCACCTCGGGTTCGTGCTCTTCCGGGTCGCCCTGACGTGCGGGGTGTTCACACTGGTCATGGCGCCGTTCGGTGTCTTCTCGACGGTGTACGGCGCCGTGCTCGCCTTCCTCGTCCAGCTCCTCGTCGCGCTGGCCTTCGCCACGCCGCTCTACGCGTTCTCCGCGGGGCTGAAGGACGAGAGCCCGTTCGCGCTGGTCTTCCGGCTCGGGATGATCCCGCTCTTCCTCTTCTCCGGCGCGTTCTTCCCCATCGAGAACCTCGACCCGTGGATGGAGGTGCTGGCCCGGGCGACGCCGCTGTGGCACGGGGTCGACCTCACCCGGATGCTCACGCTCGACACCGTCGACGCCGGCGCCGTGCTCGTCCACGTCACCTACCTCGCGGTGCTCGCGGTCCTCGGCTGGTTCTGGGCCGTGCACCGCCTCACGAAGCGGATGGCCCGCTGATGGCCGCCGTCACCACGACCGTCCTGCGGTCCCGGCCGCTGTCGGCGACCGAGGCCACCGGACTGCTCGTCTACCGCAACTACCTGGCCTACCGCCGCGCCTGGTACATCTTCCTCACCGGCTTCCTCGAGCCGGTCTTCTACCTGTTCTCGATCGGCGTCCGCGTCGGTCAGCTGGTGACCGGCTTCGAGTTCAACGGCCAGGACATCCCGTACGCCGAGTTCGTGGCTCCCGGCATGCTCGCCGCCTCCGCGATGAACGGCTCGCTGCTCGACAGCACGTTCAACTTCTTCTTCAAGCTCAAGTACAACAAGCTCTTCGACCAGATGCTGGCCACGCCGCTGACCACGATGGACGTCGCCCGCGGCGAGCTCAGCTGGTCGCTGCTGCGCGGCGGGATCTACTCCGCCGGCTTCCTCGTGGTGATGGTCGCGATGGGTCTGGTGTCGTCGTGGTGGGCGCTGCTCGCCGTGCCGGCCGCGCTCCTGATCGGCTTGGCGTTCGGCGGCATCTGCATGGCGCTGACGACCTGGATGCGCAGCTGGCAGGACTTCGAGTGGGTCAACCTCGCGGTGATCCCGATGTTCCTGTTCTCGGCGACCTTCTTCCCCCTCGAGGCCTACCCGACGGCCGTCCGGTGGGTCGTCGAGGCCACCCCGCTCTACCGCGGCGTCGTACTCTGTCGCGAGCTCACCACCGGTGCCCTGTCCTGGGCGTCGTTGGTCTCCGTGGTCTACCTCGTCGCCATGGGCGTGGTGGGCCTCCTCATCGTCCGCCGCCGACTCGACAGGCTCCTGCTCACGTGACCGACCACCGCATGCCGCGCCCGAACCCGATCCTGCGGGTGCTCCTCGCCGTCCTCTTCGTCCGGCCACGCCTCGAGGTCAACCGCAAGGCGCTGGTCGTCAGCCTCGGCTGGTCCTTCCGGGTCGCGGTGCCGCGCGTGGCGATCACCTCCGTCGACTCCCTGCCGTGGACCAGGATGAGCGTGGGCGCGCACGGCTGGCGCGGCCGCTGGCTGGTGAACACCACCCCCGGTCCGCTGGTCCGGATCACCATCGACCCCGCCACGCCCGGTCGGCTGCTCGGCATCCCGGTCCGCGTCCGCGAGCTCACGGTCAGCGTCGACGACGTGGCGGCGTTCCTCACCGACCTGCGGTGACGCCCGCCGTGTCGCCCGAGGGATGGCGCCATCTCCACGCAGGCTGGCGGGATCTCGGGCGCGCCCGCCGTGGAGCGGCTGGGAGGATGGGGCCATGAGCGGGAGCGTCGTGCCGGACACCAAGGACTGGACATGGGTGCTCGACGAGCCCTGCCCCGAGTGCGGGTTCGAGGCCGCCGCGGTGACCGTCGACCGCATCCCCACCGTCATCCGTGACAACGCGACGACCTGGGAGGCCGTGCTGACGCTCGACGACGTCGCGAGCCGGCCGGCGCCGGGCACCTGGTCGCCGCTCGAGTACGCCTGCCACGTGCGCGACGTCCACCGTGTCTTCGACGTGCGGGTCGGGCTGATGCTCGACCAGGACGACCCGCGGTTCCCGAACTGGGACCAGGACGAGACCGCCGTCGAGGAGCGGTACGCCGAGCAGGACCCGGCCACGGTCGCCGCCGAGCTGCTGGACGCCGCCGACCGGGTGGCCGCGCGCTACGAGTCGGTGCCTCCGGGGGCGTGGAGCCGGCGCGGCGTCCGCAGCAACGGCAGCGAGTTCACGATCGAGACGATCGGGCAGTACCACCTGCACGACGTCGTGCACCACGCCTGGGACGTCCGGGCCGCGGTCGCCCGCGCGACCGTCGCCGCCTACGACGCCTTCGCCCCGCACTACCGGGACGGCACCCAGGGCGCCAC
>JAEZKN010000350.1 GCA_023415395.1 Actinomycetes bacterium | reverse complement strand
GCGCGGAGGCGCGGTCGGCGTACGACGCCGCGATCGCGGCCACCGACAACCCCGCCGAGCGCGCCTACCTGGCCCGCCGCCGCGACCAGCTCGCGACCTGAGGCGTAGGGCCCCGGACCCTCCCGGTCGCGCCTGGCTCCTCGGAGGGCTGACGGCGGCAGTGGCAGGCTGGTGCCGTGACCGTGACCGACACGCCCCTGCCGCTGGCTCTCCCCCGGACGGGAGAAGCCCGAACCTGGGTGGAGTCTCGCGCCGCCGACGGCCTGGCCGCGGCCCGCGCCCTCGTCGACGGCCTACGGACCGTCCCGCCGGACACGACCCACGAGCTGCTGCGCACCTGGGACGAGGCTTCGCGCCACCTCTCGAACGTGGCGGCGGTGTCGTCGCTGCTCGCCAACGTCCACCCCGACGAGGAGGTGCGCACGACCTGTGAGCAGGCCGAGGTGGAGGTCGACCGCTTCGTCACCGAGCTGCGCCAGGACCGGGCCCTCTACGAGGTGTTCGCCGCCGCCGACCCCGCGGGTCTCGACCCGACCGCGGCGCGGCTGCTGACCAAGACCCTCGACGACTTCCGCCGCGCGGGCGTCGACCTCGACGAGGAGACCCGGGCTCGGCTCGCCCGGATCAACGAGCGGCTGACCGAGCTCGGCCAGGAGTTCGGCCGCGCCATCCGTGACGACGTCCGCACCGTGCGGGTCACCCCGGACCGGCTGGACGGGATGCCGCAGGACTGGCTCGAGTCGCACCCGGCCGACGGGGACGGCCTGGTCACGGTCACCACCGACTACCCGGACTCGGTGCCGGTCCGGATGTTCGCCCACGACGCCGGCGTGCGCCGCGAGGTGACGACCGCATTCCTCGAGCGCGGGTGGCCCGAGAACGACTCCCGCCTCCAGGAGCTCTTCGCGCTCCGCCACGAGCTGGCCACGCTGGTCGGCTACGCCGACTGGGCGTCCTACGACGCCGCCGTGAAGATGATCGGCTCCGGTCCGGCGATCCCGGAGTTCATCGACAAGATCGCCGCGGCCGCGGAGGAGCCGATGGCCCGCGACCTCGCGCTGCTGCTGGAGCGCTACCGCCGCGACGTCCCGGACGCCCCGGCGATCACGACCGCCGACTCCCTCTACTACGAGGAGCTGGTGCGCCAGGAGCGCCACGACGTCGACGCCCAGCAGGTGCGGACCTACTTCGACTTCGCCCGCGTCCGCCAGGGCCTCCTCGACGTGACCGCCCGCCTGTTCGGGCTGGAGTACGCCGAGGTGGCGGACGCCCCGGTATGGCACGAGGACGTCACGGCGTACGACGTCCTGCGCGAGGGGGCGCGCATCGGGAGGATCTACCTCGACCTGCACCCGCGGGAGGGGAAGTACAAGCACGCCGCGCAGTTCACGCTCGTCGACGGCCTGGCCGGGCGGCAGCTGGCCGAGGGCGTGCTGGTCTGCAACTTCTCGCGCGGCCTGATGGAGCACGACCACGTCGTGACGCTCTTCCACGAGTTCGGCCACCTCGTGCACCACGTGCTCGCCGGCGGCGGGGAGTGGACGCGCTTCGCCGGTGTCGCCACCGAGTGGGACTTCGTCGAGGCGCCCAGCCAGATGCTCGAGGAGTGGGCCTGGGACGCCGACGTCCTGCGGACCTTCGCGGTCGCCGCGGACGGCACCCCGATCCCGGCCGAGCTCGTGGCGCGGATGCGCGCCGCCGACGACTTCGGCAAGGGCTACCACGCCCGCACGCAGATGTTCTACGCCGCGATGTCCTACTGGTTCCACACCACGCGCCCCGACGACCTGACCGCGGCGATGCGCGAGCTGCAGGAGCGCTACTCGCCGTTCCCCTACATCGAGGGCACCCACATGTTCGCCAGCTTCGGGCACCTGTCGGGCTACTCCTCGGCCTACTACACCTACATGTGGTCGCTGGTGATCGCCAAGGACCTCTTCTCCGCCTTCGACCCCGACGACCTCTTCGAGCCCACGGTGGCCGGCCGCTACCGCGACCTCGTCCTCGCCCCCGGTGGCGCGAAGGACGCCGCCGACCTCGTCGCGGACTTCCTCGGCCGGGCCTACACCTTCGACGCGTACGCCGCCTGGCTCGCCCGCTGAGGACGCGCGGCGACGCGCCGAGCAGGCCGCGGTTCCGGGCCTTCCGGCCCGGCGGCTGCCATCGTGATCGCCGCGTCCGCCAACCCTCGCGGGAGCCCTGTCGGCCCCCGTGTCGCGCGCGCTGGTCCAGACCGATGGACCAGACCGTTGGCGTAGACCATCGCCTGTTCGGGTAGCCCGCCTCGCGACCGCGACCTAACCTGACGAAGCCGGATCTGGGGGGAACCGGTCGGAACGCTCTCGGGACGACGTGCTCACGACCCTGTTTCCTGTCAATGCAAGGAGATCGTCATCATGACGGCTCGATCCCGGTTCCGCATCGCGGCCGCTGTGGGGGCGCTGATCGCCCCACTCGCCATGGTCGCCACCGTGTCTGCTCCAGCAGACGCGGCCTCGGCGAAGCACAAGCACGAGATCTACATGTACAAGGTCGAGAAGGACCTGCGCCTCGCCGGCGTGGGCCCGGACGCGAACGGCGTCGGGGGCGAGCAGAGCATCAGCTGCTTCGGCACCGACAACGCTCTCGACGGCATGTGGAACGTCAAGCACGTCGACGACTTCCACGACCCCTCGGTCGAGCCGGACCCCGACGACGACCCCGAGTTCCCGAGCACGTCCACCCTCGGTGGCATCTACAACGACGAGCGGGACGTCTTCGTCGAGGCGTCGTACCCCGACATGACGAACCGGGCGAAGTGGAACTTCCGCTTCGACAACCGCGCCTACGGTGACGCGCAGGTGAAGATCTTCGCGACCTGTCTGCGCGACTACACCGAGAAGGCGAGCGGTCACAAGCACAAGACCGACGTCCGAGGTGCGTTCTACACCCCGGGGACGACGGCCACCTTCGTGTCCAACCGGTGGGCGTGGGACAGCAACTGGACCGGCTTCACCTGCCTGAACAAGGAGTACATGGTCGCCCCGGGCTTCGACCTGCAGTCGACGGTCGACGACCACCGCCTCGTGGCCAGCTACCCGACGAACGCGGGCCGGTCCTGGGCCTGGGAGTTCGCGTCCTTCGACCCCACCGGCGCGCTGAACCCGCAGCACCTGCCGGGCGGTACCGGTCCGATCGTGGGTCCCGAGCAGATCCACTTCTACGCGAAGTGCATCAACCGCCAGGTCCTCGCGGACAGCCCCACCGGCCACCGGCACGCAGTGGCGATGAAGCACCTGTGGAGCGGGCTCCAGAACATCAAGGTCGGTGACCCGCGCGAGCTGCAGTACTCCTGCGACACCGACTACTGGGAGTACAGCGCGTACAAGGCCATGGTCGGGGCGTTCTACCTCCACGACTACTGGTGGAACACCTGGTACCTCGGGTCGGAGCCGCGGCCGAAGACCCGCGTGTGGCAGTTCTGGAACACCGGTTCGAGCCAGGCCAAGGTCGACCTCGGCGTGCTGTGCATCAACAGCCGGACCGCCAACCCGACGATCTGAGCCAGATCGACCAGCAGTGAGCTGAGTCCTGGGGCCCCCCCCGGCGCCCGGGGGGG
>JAEZKN010000596.1 GCA_023415395.1 Actinomycetes bacterium | reverse complement strand
GCCTTCGGCGAATCCCTTGCGCAGCTCGGGCAGGATCTCGCCGAGCAGATCGAGCTGCTCGAGCACGGTCTTCAGGGGCAGCCCCGCGTGGTCGACCAGGAACAGCTGGCGCTGGTAGTGGCCGACGTAGTCGCGGAACGACAGCGTCCGCTCCAGCACCCGCTGCGGCGAGCCCACGGTCAGCGGGGTCGCCTCGGTGAAGTCCTCCAGTGACGGCCCGTGACCGTAGACCGGCGCGTTGTCGAAGTACGGGCGGAACTCGTTCCAGGCGTCCTGGCTGTTGCGGCGCATGAAGAACTGACCGCCGAGCCCGACGATCGCGGTGTCGGCGGGGCCGTGGCCGTAGTGCTCGAAGCGGCGCCGGTAGAGCTCGACCATCTGCTGGGTGTGGCCCGCCGGCCAGAAGATGTGGTTGTGGAAGAAGCCGTCGCCGTAGTACGCCGCCTGCTCGGCGATCTCGGGGCTGCGGATCGACCCGTGCCAGACGAACGGCGCGACGCCGTCCAGCGGCCGCGGCGTCGAGGTGTAGCCCTGCAGCGGCGTGCGGAACCTGCCCTCCCAGTTCACGACGTCCTCGGTCCACAGCCGGCGCAGCAGCGCGTAGTTCTCGATCGCCAGGTTGATGCCCTGCCGGATGTCCTTGCCGAACCACGGGTAGACGGGGCCGGTGTTGCCGCGGCCCATCATCAGGTCGACGCGGCCGTCGGTCAGGTGCTGGATCTTGGCGTAGTCCTCGGCGATCAGCACCGGGTCCGTCGTGGTGATCAGCGTGGTCGCGGTCGACAGGATGATGCGGTCGGTCTTGGCCCCGATGTAGGCGAGGGTCGCGGTCGGGTTCGAGGCGATGAACGGCGGGTTGTGGTGCTCGCCGGTCGCGAACACGTCCAGCCCGACCTCCTCGGCCTTCCGCGCGATCTCGACGGTGGCCTTGATCCGCTCGTGCTCGCTGGGGGTCCGCCCGGTCGTCGGGTCCGGCGTCACGTCACCGACGGTGAAGATGCCGATCTGCATGTCCGCTCACTGTCCTCTGCTCGGTCTCGGATCCGGAATAGTTGAATTCCGTACGATCGCCACAACCATCCCACATCGCCCACTATTCCGGGCGGTTGCTGGCACCATGCGCCACGTGAGAAGCGTGCCGAAGTGGGTCCCGGTCCTGATCCTGCTCCTGACCGTCGGGCAGCTCGCCGTCGCCGAGTGGGCGCCCGGGATCGAGCGGTTCGCCGACAAGGCCTTCGGTGCGCGGCTGATCGCCTACCCGCTGCTGATGCTCGTCGCGCCGGTCGCCTGGTGGCTGGTCCACCGGCGCCGGTACCCCCGGCCGGCGCCGCCGTACGGCGCGTTCGCGCTGGTCATGGCGCCGTTCCTGGTCGACGTGACCGGCAACAGCCTCGACCTCTACGACTCGCTGACGTGGTGGGACGACCTCAACCACTTCGTGAACTGGCTCCTGCTGCTGACCGGCATCGGGCTGCTCGTGTGCGACGCCGTGCGACCGCGCTGGGCGGTGGTCGCGGTGGTCTGCGGCCTCGGGGCGATCCTGGCGATCGGGTGGGAGGTCGGCGAGTGGTGGACGTTCATCCGCCACGGCACCGAGCTCGACACGGCCTACGAGGACACCCTCGGCGACGAGGTGCTCGGTGCGCTCGGTGCGCTGGTCGCCGGGTTCTTGGTGGCGCGGCTTCAGGCCTCGCGGGACAGCACCAGCACCGCCCGGTCGTCGTCCCCGCGCGCGACCTGAGACACGATCCGCCGGGCCGCTCCGGGATAGCCGTCGGCGATCGCCGCCTTCGCCGTGCGCCGGAGCCACTCGATGCCCTCGTCGAGGTCCGCGGTCCGGGACTCGACGACGCCGTCGGTGTAGAACATCAGCGCCTCCCCGGGCGCCAGCTGCCCGGCGCTGCTGACCAGCTCGGGCCGCCGCTCGATGCCGAGCGCGGTCCCGCGGGCGTTGTCGACCTGCCACTCGCGCGCAGCCGCGCACCACCGCAGCGCCGGCGGATGGCCGGCGCTCACGATCGCGTACCTCCCGCTCACCAGGTCGACGTGCACGTGCACGGCGGTGGCGAACGAGTCGTCGGCGAACTGGCGCAGCAGGAAGGAGTTGGCCGCCTCCATCAGCGCCACCGGTGGCAGCGCGCCCACCAGGCCGCCCAGCGCGCCGGAGAACTGCAGGGCCTGGGTGGCCGCGTCGACGCCCTTGCCGCACACGTCGACCAGGATCATCTCGAGGTGCTGCCGCTCCTCGTCGAGGTCCGCGACCAGGAAGTCGCCGGCGTACCCCGCGCCGTGGGCCGCCAGCATCGCGGTCTGGGCGTGCCAGCCCTCGGGCAGGGCGGGCACCCGTCCCTGGGCCTGGAGCCGGTCGCGCAGGTCGGCCAGCATGGCGTCGCCGAGCGAGCCCGGGAGCCCGCTGCGCTGCCCGCGTGAGTGGTGGAGCAGCAGCGCGGCGGCGATCAGCATGGTGACGACCGCGACCCCGCGGACCAGCGTGATCCCCCCGTCGACGAGCATCGCGGCGACGGCGCAGCCGACCGTCCAGGCGCACAGCACCACCAGGGCCGGGAAGCGGAGCAGGAGCATGCCGAGGACCAGCCACAGGAAGTACGCCGTCAGCGGCATCACCGCATAGCTGCGCAGCGAGACCACGAAGGACAGCGTGACCCCGAGGAGCAGCAGCGCCAGGGCGAAGGCCTGGCCCTGTCGGCTGCCGGTCCGCCACGCCGCGACGCGGTCGCCCCAGAATCCTCGCGTCACGGCGTGAGCGTACTGGCTCTGCCCGCCGGCGTCGCCGAGACCGCGATGTTGCTCACATGCATCGCCCCTCTCCAGGCGCGAGCGAGGCCACGGCCTACGTCGGGAGCGGCGCCTTCAGCGAGCAGCGGACGGCGTGGCGCTCGCCTGCCACGTCGACCGCGAACGACGAGGACGCCAGCCAGTCGGCGGTGACCGGGCCGGTGTGCCGGACGTAGCCCAGGCCGACGCACGCCCCGACCGTGGCACCCCAGGCGGCACTGGTCACCTGGCCGGCCGGCTCGCCGTCCCGGAGCAGCAGCTCGCCGCCCCACAGCATCGGCTCGGGCGCCTCGACGACGAAGGAGACGAGCCGCCGGCGCGGCCCGCCTGCGGCCAGCGCTGTCCGGTGGGCGGCCAGCGCCTCACGGCCCAGGAAGTCCTTGCTGCCCGCGAGCGCGGTGGCGAAGACCAGTCCGGCCTCGACCGGGCCGTAGTCGGGGGTCAGCTCCCGGCCGAAGGCCCGGTAGCCCTTCTCCAGGCGCAGCGACTCGATCGCGTAGTAGCCCGCGTCGGTGCCGTCCAGCGCGTCGTAGACGTCGCCGGCCGCCGCCACGGGGACCATCAGCTCCCAGCCGAGCTCGCCGACGTAGGTCATCCGCGTCGCCCGCAGACCGACGCCGGCCACCGTGACCTCCCGTGAGGTCGCGAACGGGAACGCGCCGTCCGACCAGTCGTCGGCCGAGAGGGAGGCCAGCAGCGCGCGGGAGCGCGGTCCCATGACACCGAGGACGGCGTAGTCCTCGGTCGCGTCCCGGGCCGGCACGCCGTGGCGGGCCAGCCAGTCGAGGTCGCGGACGGTGGTCGCCGACGACGAGACGAGCAGGAACGACGAGGGGCCGGTCCGGGTGACCGTCAGGTCGGCCTCGTAGGTCCCGCGCGCGTTCAGGAACGGCGTGTAGACGCACTGCCCCACCGCGACGTCGACGTCCGCGGCGCACACCCACTGCAGTCCGTCGAGGGCCGACGGGCCCACGCCGACGGACTTGGAGAACGACGTCTGGTCGAAGCCCGCGACGTCGGTGCGGCAGGCGACCTGCTCGGCCGCGGACCAGGGCAGCCACGACGGCTTGCCCCAGGAGTAGTCCAGCGTCGGGCCGAAGACGTTGGGTCGCTCCCACCCCATACGCGTGCCGAAGACCGCTCCCGCCGTGGCCAGTCGGTCGTGCAGCGGTGAGGTGCGCTGCGGCCGCCCGGACTCGAGCTCGCGGTTGGGCCACGGAAGCGCGTAGTGCAGGCCGAGCACCTCCGCGACCCGGGAGCGCAGCCAGTCGTTGTCGCCGTGGAACGCGGCGAACCGGCGGACGTCCACGCCCACCAGGTCGTCCTGCGGCTCCCCCGCCACGATCCACTCCGCCAGCGCCCGCCCCGCGCCACCGGCGGACGCGATGCCGACGGAGTTGAAGCCCGCGCCGACGAAGTAGCCGCGCAGCCCCGGCGCCTCACCGAGCAGGAACTGGTTGTCGGGCGTGAACGACTCCGGCCCGTTGTAGAACTTGCGGATCCCGGTCTCGGCGAGCGCCGGGATGCGCAGCAGCGCCTCGTCCATGAGGACCGAGAAGTGGTCCCAGTCCTCCTCGAGGAGCTGGAACTCGAAGGGGTACGGCAGGTCGTCGGGCGAGCGCCACGGCTTGGCCTCGGGCTCGAAGCCGCCGACCACCAGCCCGCCGACCTCCTCCTTGAAGTAGGTCCAGCCGTCGGGGTCGCGCATGATCGGCAGGTCCGGCCGAGTGCCCGAGACCGCCTCGGTGACGACGTAGAAGTGCTCGGCCGAGTGGAGCGGCACGGTCACGCCGGCCAGCTCGCCGAGGGCCTTGGCCCACTGGCCGGCGCAGTTCACGACCACCTCCGCCTCGACGTCGCCGCGGTCGGTGCGGACGCCGGTGACACGGCCCTCGGCGGAGGTGAAGCCCGTGACGCGCGCCCGCTCGACGATCCGCGCCCCACCTTGGCGGGCACCGCGGGCCAGCGACTGGGTCAGGTCCGACGGGTTGACCTTCCCGTCGCCGGGCAGCCAGATCGCCCCCAGCAGGTCCTCGACCTGCATGGGCGGCCACAGCTCCTGGGCACGCTCGGGGGACACCAGCTCGCAGGGCAGGTCGTAGGCGACGGCGTTGGCCGCCGTGCGCCGCAGCTGGACCATCCGGTCCTCGGTGCGCGCGACGACGAGCCCGCCGACGTTGCGGTAGCCGGTCGCCAGGCCGGTCTCGGCCTCGAGCGAGGCGTAGAGCTCGGCGGAGTACTGCACGAGCCGGGTGCCGCTCTCCGAGGCGCGCAGCGGCCCGACCAGGCCCGCCGCGTGCCACGTCGTCCCGCACGACAGCGTGCCCTGCTCGAGCAGCAGCACGTCGGTCCAGCCCAGCTTCGTCAGGTGGTAGGCGACCGACGTCCCGATGACGCCGCCGCCGACCACGACGACGCGTGCACGCGAGGGGAGGTTTCGAGACGGTTGCTGCGCAACCTCCTCAACCACCGTGCCCTCGGCGTCGGTGGTTGAGGAAGGCGCCCCGGCGCCTGTCTCGAAACCACCGCTCCCCGCGACCCCCGCGTCGGTGGTTGAGGAAGGCGCCCCGGCGCCTGTCTCGAAACCACCGCTCCCCGCCACCTCGGCCTCGGTGGTTGAGGAAGGCGCCCCGGCGCCTGTCTCGAAACCACCGCTCCCCGCCACCTCGGCGTCGGTGGTTGAGGAAGGCGCCCCGGCGCCTGTCTCGAAACCACCCCTCCCCGCGACCCCCGCGTCGGGGGGTGAGGAAGGCGGCCCGGCGCCGGT
>JAEZKN010000330.1 GCA_023415395.1 Actinomycetes bacterium | reverse complement strand
CGACGCCGGGGCCGGCGTGCAGCTCCACCCGGGGCGTCCGGACCGCGCCGAGCACGTGCGTGACGCAGGTGCTCGCGACCTTGGCCTCGCGACCGTCGATGCACCAGGTCAGCTCCTGGCCCGGCATCGCGTCCACGGACAGCACCGCCGACTCCTCGGCGCTGCGCGGCTCCCCCAGCGAGCCGGCCACCCGGCCGTCCAGCCGGAAGCCCGAGCCGTAGTGGGTCGAGGTGCGCCAGTCGAGCGGGATCGGCCCGGTCTCCGAGGACGCCCCGGCCGGCCGGACGAAGAGCCGCGGCGACACCGTGTAGGACAGCGGTCCGACGAGCCGGACGTCGCGCTCGAGCGACCCGCCCGTGAGGTCGACGGTCTCCTCCACCCAGAGCCGTCCCGACCGGGCCGTGATCGTGCCGGGCAGCCGCAGCGCCTCGAGCGCGAATCGGCCGTCGGCCGCGGACCGCCCCGTGGTGGTGACGACCTCGCCGCGCAGGCGCTGAGCCAGGCTGACGGTCACGCCCGCGAGCGGCGCGCCGTTGGGGTCCCGGACGACGCCGGCGAGCTCGGCGGTCGGCTCGGGCGTGGGGACGACGGTGAGCTCGTTGGCGCCGGCCGTCAGCGTCACCGTCCGGGTCGGCTCCGGCACGAGGCGTCGCGAGCGGTCGTAGGTGACGTCCACCCGGACCCGCTGACCCTCGTGGACGTCGGGGAAGTCCACCGCGGAGCCGTAGGCCCACCGCGCGTCGAGGAACCGCCCGGTCGCGGCGTCGGTCAGCTCGACCCGGGCGCCCTGCTCGACCGACACCTCGAGCCAGGCGGGCAGCACGGGGTCGACGTCGACCGCGGTGGCGAGCCCCTCCCGCACGGCCAGGCCGGAGCGCGTGGCGGCGCGGTACCCGCGGCTGTCGAGGACCTCGAGCTCCAGGTCCGCGGCCGGCCGGAGGTGGTCGAGGGTGACGACGCCGCCGCCGTGCAGGGCGTCGCTCCACGCCTGGCGGGTGCTCGCGCTGGTGAGCTGGATCCGGCCGCCGACCATCGAGCCCTCCGGGGCGTCGACGGTCACCACGACCGCCGAGCTCACGCCGATCGGGCCGCGGGGGCTCGTGCGCTCCAGCGTGCCGCCGTGGCCGTCGGCGACGGTGCCCACCATGCCGAGGATGCGGGCGACGCCGTCGACGAGCTCGAAGCCCCCGGTGTAGGTGCCGGGGCTGCCCGCCACCTCGGCCAGCGGCACCACGGACGTGACCGTCCGGGGCGTGTCGAGCAGCTCGTGCTGCTCGTCGTACCAGGACCGGTGCTCGATCGCGACCGTCACCTGGCGGCCCGTCTCGGCGACGGCGGTGATCGCCGCCGTGCTGCCGCGCCGGGCGGCGTCGGCGCGGACCGTGGGGACGGTCCAGGTGAGCGAGGCGAACGTGAGCGCCGCGGTCGTGGCCGTGGCCTTCACGGTGAACGGCGTGAGCGTGTCACCGGTGCGGCGGAAGACCTGGAAGGAGTAGGCCGTGCTCGCCGCCAGCCCGCGCTCCTGGGCCTCGGTGGCCGTGGCGTCGAGCGTCCGCTCCGCCACCTGGCTGTCGCCGAGGTAGGTGCGCAGCACGAGGGCGTCCGCGCCGCCCGCCGCCTCCCACGAGAGGTCGACACCGCCGCCGGGACGGGTGGCGAGGTCGAGCGGGCGCAGCTCGGTCGAGTCGGCCGGCAGCGTCCGCACGGTGAGCGCGGGGCCGTCGGTCGTCGCGCTGCCGCGGCCGTCGACGGCCTGGACGCGGAAGGAGTACGAGGTGTCCGGCGTCAGGCCCGTGACCCGCAGCGACCGCGTGGTGCCGTTGGTGGTGCCGACGACCGCGTCCCCGAGGTGCACGCGGTAGCCGGTGACCCGGATGTTGTCGGTGGCCTCGGTCCACTGCAGGCGGACCGTGGTGGTGCCGATGTCGCCCGGGGCCGCGGTGAGCGCGGCACCCGCGGGCCAGACCGGCGGGACCTCCTCGGCGAGCCCCAGGACGACCTGGTCCCACGCCTTGCCGGTCAGGTCGCGAGAGTCGGTCCCGAGGGCGACCGTCGAGAAGCTCGAGGGCGCGGCGAGGTGGGTGACGCCGTTCTCCGCCGGCGCTCCACTCGCCGTGCGCGAGACCAGCTCGGCGGACGCGTCGGACACGTCGACCATCCAGGCCTGGTCGGCCGGCTCCTCGGGGAGGCCACCGCGGCTCCGGACGAGCAGCTCGTCACCCGCACCGGAGAGCTCGAAGGCACTCACGTGCGCGGCCTCCGGGTCGTCGGCGAGGTCGAACGGGTCGAGGAGCCGCTCGGTGCCCGCGGCGCGGTCGGCGACGCGGACCCGGCTGGACCAGATGTCGTAGCCGCCGGGCACCTCCACCTGCGTCACGTCGCCGAAGGCCACGACCTCGCCGTCGTCGCTGAGGGCCGGGTCGCCCGGGTCGCCGTTGACGTCGCCGGCGCCGACGCTGGTGGGCCGCACCGGGTCCTCCTCCCCGGTGACCAGGTCGAGGACGTGCACCCGCCACTCCGTGGCCGCCGGCGGGACGCGGTGGAGCTGCGACCAGGCCAGCGTGCGGCCGTCGCGGCTCAGGTCGAACCCGGGGCGCGCGGTGGTGTCGAGGCCGAGCGTCCGCCGACCGGTCTCGGCGCCCGTGACGCCGAGCTCGATCACCGCCAGGTCGTAGGCCCACCGGCCGTCGCGGTCGCCGCCGAGCTGCGCGACCAGGCGCGAGCCGTCACCGGAGAGCGCGAACCCGAAGCTGTCGAACCAGGCGCCGTCGGGCCGTTCGATGCGGGTGAGGCTGCTCGAGGGGCGGTCGAGGACGAACAGGTCGTCGAGGCCGTCGTCGTCCCCCGGGACCAGGCCGTCCTGGCCGGAGACGAAGGCGACGGTGCTCCCGTCGTCGTCGAGCACGACGGCGCCGGTGGCCGCGACCTGCTGGCCGCCCGGCGCGACGAGCGTCTCGTTCTCGCCGGTCCCGCGGTCGTGCAGGACGACGGCGTCGGTGCCGCTGGGCGGGTCGGTGGGCTCCGCCGAGGGCAGGTCGGCGCGGCCCTCCTCGCAGTCGCAGTCGCGGACCTGCGCGACCACGGCGACGACGGAGCCGTCGAAGCTGACCGCGGGGTAGGTCACCCGGCTGGCCGGACGGCCGCCGACCGTGGCGTCCAGCGGGACCAGCTCGTAGGGCGGCACGGGCGCCGGCTCGAGCGTGATGTCGGTGCTCCCGGCCGCACCCGTGCCCGGCACCTCGACGACGCGGGAGGTGCGGATGCCCGCCGGGCCGGCCGTCTCGGGCTCGGCGACCAGGCGCTGGGTCGTGCCGGGGGCCAGGTGCAGGGCGTAGCGGCCCTGCCGGTCGGTGGTGGCGTGGCGCTGCTGCCCGGCGCTGCCCGGGTTCGGGCCGTACGCCGTGACGTCGGCGTTGCGCACCGGGACTCCGCCCGCGGTGAGGACCCGCCCGGTGACGTTGGGCGCGAGGAACTCCAGGTCGAGGGTGTGGGGGACCTCGGGGACGTCGATGCGGAAGGTGTGGCCGAGGTACTCGGTGCTCGGGGCAGGGGCGCTGATGGTGACCTCCGCGCCGCCCGCGTCCACGTCGACGCCGTACCGTCCCGAGGCGTCGGAGCGGGTGCGGACGTAGCCCGAGGAGTCGCTCCAGACGTGGACCCAGGCCCGGGCGACCGGGTCGCCGTCGGGTGCCCGGACGACGCCGGTGAGGGTCGGACCGCGCAGGGCGAGGTCCGCGACGGTCGGCTCCTCGCCGGCGACCGTGACCACGCCTCCGCGGTAGCCGACCCAGCCCTCCGGGTTGACCTCGGGCGGGTCGACCTCGAGGCGGTAGGACCCGGTCGGGAGGCCGAAGCCGAAGGAGCCGTCGCTGCGGCTGGTCATCACCGCGCCGGGCACCACGCTGTGGCCGGCGGTGAAGACGCGGACCCGGGCGCCGGCGACGCCGGTCGTGCCGTCCGGGGCCAGCACGGTGCCGCGCAGGTCGGGCGCGCCGAGGGCGAGGTCGGCCGTGGCGACCGCGTCGTCGGCGACCGTGACCGTCCGGGAGGTGCTCACGTCCAGCAACGGGTTCTCCGCGGGGGGCCGGGCACCCAGCGTCCACTCGCCCTCGTGCAGCGCGAGCCGGTAGGAGCCGTCGGGGTAGGCGAACGCGCGGTGACCGTAGGACTCGACCGTCGCCGCCGCCGCCGGGGAGCCGTCGGAGTGCCGGACGACGCCGCGGACCGTGCTGACCTCGAGCGCCAGGTCGAGCACCTCGTCGCGGCTCCCCACGTCGACCTGGGCCGTCGCGGTCGCGAGCAGGTCGGGGTCGTCGACGGCGGGGGTCGCCACGACGTCGTAGCTGCCGGGGCCGAGGTCCGGGACACCGTACTCACCCTCCGCGTCGGTCGTCGCGGTCGCGACGAACGTGTCCACCCGGTCCTGGGTGTCGACGACGCTGACCACGACACCGGCCAGGCCGGCACCGGACGGGTCGGTCACCCGGCCGCTCAGCGGCAGCCCGGCGGCCGCGGCGGTGGCCGCGCTGCCCAGCGCGGGCAGCCCGAGGCCGAGGGCCAGGGCGAGGGCCCGGGCGAGGCAGACGAGGTGGTCGAGGGGGACGAGGGGGCGGTACGGGTGACGCGGCATGACGGACTCCGGGCGGCCGACGGCGCTGGG
>JAEZKN010000302.1 GCA_023415395.1 Actinomycetes bacterium | reverse complement strand
CTCGGCGGCGGTGTCGGAGGCGCGCTCCGCGCTGCGGCTTCCGATCACGACCGGGACTCCGGCCGCGGCGAAGCGCCGGGCCAGGCCACGGCCCTGCGGTCCGGTGCCGCCCAGCACGGCGACGGTCTTGCCAGCGAGGGACTCGGGAAGGGTGCTCATGGCGGTCATGCTGTCAGGAGGCGGTCGGCCCGAGCCTCCTGGGCCGGGGAATGGGACGGATGACTGTTCCCACGCCCGCGAGCGCGGCCGACACTGCAGGTGTTGCCCACCGGCCGGGCCCGCTCGAGGAGGCGCCATGTCCACCGCCACGCCAGCGCCGAGCACCACGCGCTCCCTCTCCCCGCGCGCCCGGATCGCGGCGTTCGCGACCATCGGCATGGGCATGCTGCTGGCCGCCCTGGACGGGACGATCGTGTCCACGGCCCTCCCGACGATCGTCGGCGACCTCGGCGGGGGCGAGCACGTGTCGTGGGTCGTGACGTCCTACCTGCTGGCCCAGACCGCGATCACCGTGGTCGTCGGCAAGCTCGGCGACCAGTTCGGCCGCAAGAGCGTCTTCCAGCTCAGCGTGGTCGTGTTCATCGCCGGCTCCGCGCTGTGCGGGCTCGCCGACGGGATGGCCTGGCTCATCGGCGCGCGCGCCCTGCAGGGGATCGGCGCCGGCGGCCTCACCGTCACCGCCACCGCGCTGATCGCCGACATCATCCCGCTGCGCGAGCGCGGGAAGTTCCAGGGTGCGCTGGGCGCGGTCTTCGGGCTGGCGACCGTGGTCGGCCCCCTCATCGGAGGGCTGCTCACCGACCAGGCGAGCTGGCGCTGGTGCTTCTACGTCAACGTGCCCCTCGCGCTGCTGGTGATCGTGGCCGCGCGGCTGACCATCCCGCACGTCCCCGGTGGCGCCAAGCCCCACATCGACTACGCGGGCATGGCGACGGTCGCGGTCGGCGCGTCGATGCTGGTGCTCGCGACCAGCTTCGGCGGCACGACCTACCCGTGGGGCTCCTGGCAGATCATCGGCCTGCTCGTCGGGGGCGTCGTGGTCCTCGGCCTGTTCGTGCTCGTCGAGACCCGGGCCACCGAGCCGATCCTGCCGCCCCGGCTCTTCCGCTCCGGGGTCTTCACCGACTGCTGCGCGCTGAGCTTCGTCGTCGGCTTCACCATGCTCGGCGCGATGACGTTCCTGCCGACGTTCTTCCAGTACGTCGACGGCATCTCGGCGACGGAGTCCGGCTTCCGGCTGCTGCCGCTGGTCATCGGGCTGCTGCTGACCTCGGTGACCTCCGGCAACATCGTGAGCAAGACCGGGCACTACAAGGTCTTCCCCGTGGTCGGCTCCCTCGTGATGGCGCTCGGCCTCTTCCTGCTGTCACTGATGGAGGCGTCGACCTCGATCTGGCTCTCCTCGGCCTACCTGTTCGTGCTCGGCCTCGGCATCGGCCTGAGCATGCAGGTGCTCACGATCATCGTCCAGGCGTCCTCGCCGTACTCCGACCTCGGTGTCGCGACCTCCGGGGTCACCTTCTTCCGCACGATGGGCAGCGCCTTCGGGGCCGCCGTCTTCGGCACGCTCTACGCCAACTTCCTCGACGACCGGCTGCCCGAGGCCATCGCGAAGAGCCCGGGCGTCACCCAGGCCGACCTGAAGACCCCCAGCACGCTGCACGCCCTGCCCGAGAAGACGATCGGCCCGATCGTCGACGCGTACGCCGACGCGCTCAACCACGTGTTCTTCTGGGCCGTGCCGGTCGCCCTGGTCGCCTTCGTCCTCGCTCTCCTGCTCCCCCGGGTCAAGCTCGCCGACAGCCTGGCCCCCGCCGCCAACGACATCGGCTCCGGCTTCGGTGCGCCCGAGGCTCCCCACAACCAGGACGTGCTCTCGCGCCGCGTCGCCAACCTGCTCTACGGCCGGCGCGACGACCGGGTGCTCGAGCTGCTCGAGGCCGGCGAGTCCGACCTCGACGCGGCCGCGATCTGGTGCCTGGTCCAGGTCTACGGCCTGACCGCGTCGGGGCACCGGGCCGACACGGCCCGGCTGGCGGCCTCACGCAACATGCCGCCGGGCATCCTCGAGCCGTACCTGCGCCGCCTCACGGACGCGGGCTACGTCGAGGGCGACCTCAGCGACCTGACCCTGACCGTCCGCGGGCGCCAGGCCGTGGACCGGTTCGGCGACGTGGTCTCCGCGTGGGTCCTCGACCACCTCGAGGACCAGGAGGACAGGTCGCGCGAGGAGGTGGGCGCGGCGATCACGGCCGTCGTCAAGCAGGTCGTCGTCGAGCGCGCCGAGACACCGCCGCGGCCGCCGGCGTCCGCCCTGCCGGCCGCCGCCCGGCGGTGACCGGCCGCTCCTGCCCCGTAGGTTGGGGACGCCCGCCGTCCCCGACCCGAGGTCCGCCGTCATGCCCGCGTCCCGCCTGCTGCCCACCGAAGAGGCCGTCGACCTGATCGGCCTGGTCCGTGACCTCGCCACGCGCGAGCTCGCGCCGCTGGTCGCCGACGCCGAGCGCACCGAGACCTTCCCGCGCGAGGTGTTCCGCACGCTCGGGCGGGCCGGCCTGCTCGGGCTCCCCTACCCCGAGGAGCACGGCGGCGGCGGACAGCCCTACGAGGTCTACCTCCAGGTGCTCGAGGAGATCGGCGCGGTCTGGGCGAGCGTCGGCGTCGGCGTCTCGGTGCACGCCCTGTCCTGCTTCGGCCTGGCCACGGCCGGCACCGAGGAGCAGCAGCAGCGCTGGCTGCCGGAGATGCTCGGCGGCGAGCTGCTCGGGGCCTACTGCCTCTCCGAGCCGCACGCCGGCTCCGACCCGGCCGCGATGCGCACCCGCGCCCGCCGCGACGGTGACGACTGGGTGATCTCGGGCGCCAAGGCCTGGACCACGCACGGCGGGCATGCCGACTTCTACAAGGTGATGGCGCGCACCGGCGACGGCCGCGGAGACATCTCCTGCTTCCTGGTCCCGGCCGACGCCGAGGGTCTGGTCGCGGACCCGCCCGAGCACAAGATGGGCCTGACCGGCTCGGCGACCGCGACCATGCGGTTCGACGACGTCCGCGTCCCCGGCGACCGGCTGCTCGGCGCCGAGGGCGAGGGCCTGAAGATCGCGCTGGCCGGCCTCGACGCGGGCCGCCTCGGGATCGCGGCCGTCGCCACCGGGCTCGCCCAGGCCGCCCTCGACCACGCCGTTGCCTACGCGAAGGAGCGCGAGACCTTCGGGGAGCGGATCATCGACCACCAGGGCCTGGCCTTCGTGCTCGCCGACATGGAGGCGGCGGTGCAGTCGGCTCGCGCGACGCTGCTGCACGCGGCTCGGCTCAAGGACCGCGGCCTGCCCTACGGCCGCGAGGCCTCGGTGGCCAAGCTGGTGGCCACCGACAACGCCATGAAGGTCACCACCGACGCCGTCCAGGTGCTCGGGGGCTACGGCTACACGCGCGACTTCCCGGTCGAGCGGTTCATGCGCGAGGCCAAGGTCATGCAGATCTTCGAGGGCACCAACCAGATCCAGCGCCTGGTCATCGGCCGGTCGCTGGACCGCGCGAGCGGCGGCGCCCTGCACCTCGCACGCTGACCGCGCCGAGCGACCTCGAGCGGAGCACGCCGGACCACAGGCCGGCCCCGTAGGCCAGGTCGTCGAGTCGGCGACCGCCCAGGCCCTGGCCCCGGGCCACCACGGCGTCGACGAGCAGCGCGCCGAGGAGCGCGCGGCGCACCGACGCCGAGAACAGCGCGGCCACGGCCACCGGGGGCCACCAGTGCCGCAGCAGCAGCGCGGACTCCTGGCGCAGCGACCACCACAGGCCGCGGGCCGCGAGGT
>JAEZKN010000216.1 GCA_023415395.1 Actinomycetes bacterium | reverse complement strand
CCGGGGCGTTCCCCGGGCACGCCTCGTTGTGCCTCGGCCACCACGTGCGCGAACGCCGCCTGGGAGTGGCCCCACGTGAAGCCCGCGCTGTGCCGAAGTGCCCCGTCGGCCAGGCGCCGGCGACCCTCCTCGTCGCGGAGCAGCGCCCCCAGGGCGGCCGTCAGGTCCGCCGGGGTGTCGACGAGCACCCCGGACACCCCGTCGACGATCGACTCCCGCGTGCCGCCGGCGCTGGCGTAGGCCACGGTCGGGGTGCCGTGCGCGGCGGCCTCGCCGACGACCAGGCCACAGCCCTCCTTGAGCGAGGGCAGCGCCATCAGCCACGACTCCTCGTAGATCTCCTGCTTGCGGAGCTCGGAGACATGCCCCTCGAACACGACCGCGCCACGCTCGACCAGCGCGGCGGCGTACGCGTGCAGCTCGGCCTCCCACCAGCCACTGCCCACGATCCGCAGGCGCAGGTCCGGGAACTCGGCCAGCAACGCGCCGACCGCGTCGACCGCGTGCTCGACCTGCTTGTGGGGGACCAGGCGCCCGACCACGCAGATCGAGGGGTGCGGGGACTTGCGGGCGTCCACGGACACCACGGGCTCGGTGCCGTTGTGCACGACCGCGACCCGCGGGCCGGTCACGCCCAGCTCGCGTAGCTCGGCCCGGGTGGCGCGGGAGACCGCGACGTACTGCTTGCGGCGGTAGAGCCGGGGCGCGAGCCACCGCTCGATCCACCAGCCGACGCGGCCGGTGAGCCCGGGGTAGACCACCGGCCACTGCTCGCGGTGCACGTGGTGGACGAGCACGACCACCGGCTTGCGGGTGACGAGCGGGGTGAAGAACGGCAGTCCGTTCTGCACGTCGACGACCACGTCGACGCGGCCGAGCCGGCGGCGCAGCAGCGCCCACATCCCCAGCGCGTAGACCGACAGCTTCGTCCCCCGGCGCACGAACCGGACGCCGTCGACGGTCTCCTCCGGCGCGCCGCCGGGGAAGGCGACGCAGAAGATCGTCACCCGGCACCCGCGCTCGACCAGGCCGGCGGCCATCTTCTCGAGGTACCGCTCCGCCCCACCGCCCTCGGGGTTGCGGGTGTCTCGCCAGCTGAAGAACGCCACGTGGCGTCCGGCGAGCGCGTCGGTCGTCGGCACCCGGCGAGGTTACCCGCTGGTTCGGATATGGTCGCCCGCATGTCCTGGCGCCCCGACCTGTCGCGGTCGGTCCGTCTCTTCCGGGACTTCCGCGTCGAGCAGAGCGACCCCGAGCGCTTCTACAGCGCCCTGGCCGCCGACTCGGTCGGCCAGCTCTCGGACCACCTCGAGAGGGCCGGCCTGGGCCTCAGCGGTGCCACCGTGCTGGACGTGGGCGGCGGACCGGGCTACTTCCGCGACGCGTTCCGGCGGGCCGGGGCGACCTACTGGGCCCTCGACGCCGACGTCGGCGAGCTCTCCGGGCTCGGCGAGATCGCCCGCGGCACCGTCGTCGGGGACGGCATGAACCTCCCGTTCCGCGACGGTGCGGTCGACCTCTGCTACTCCTCCAACGTGCTCGAGCACGTCCCGCGGCCCTGGGAGATGGCCGAGGAGATGCTGCGCGTGACCCGGCCGGGCGGCGTCGCGTTCATCTCCTACACGCTGTGGTGGGGGCCGTGGGGTGGCCACGAGACCTCGCCCTGGCACTACCTCGGCGGTCGCCGCGCCCGTCGGCGCTACCGGCGCACGCACGGCCACGAGCCCAAGAACAAGTACGGCGAGTCGCTGTTCGCCGTCACCGTCCGCGACGGTGTCGCCTGGGCCCGGCGCCAGCAGGCCGGCGAGGTGCTCGCGGTGATCCCGCGCTACAACCCGCGGTGGACCTACTGGATGACCCGCGTGCCGGTCCTGCGCGAGCTGGTGACCTGGAACCTCGTGATCGTGCTGCGCAAGAGGTGACCGGGGCGTGAACAGACACGGCGCGACCACCCCCCGGGTCGGCGGCCTCCGGCTGCTGGCCGGCTGCCTGCTGCTCGTGGGCCTGGCCTTCGTCCAGGACCCGGGCTACCTCGTCTCGGACACCAAGTTCGACCTCGCCGTCGCGCCGGGGGAGTTCCTCTCCCGGGCGCTGCACCTGTGGGACGCCGAGGGCGCCTTCGGCCAACTCCAGAACCAGGCCTACGGCTACCTGTGGCCGATGGGGCCGTTCTTCGTCCTCGGCGGGCTCCTCGACCTGCCCGGCTGGGTCGTCCAGCGTCTCTGGCAGGGCGTGGTCATGTCGGTGGCGTTCGCCGGCTTCGCCAAGCTCGCGCGGGCGATCGGGGTCCGGTCGGACTTCGCGTGCCTGCTGGCCGCCTTCGCGTTCGCGCTGTCCCCGCGGATGCTCACGACGCTCGGCCCGATCTCCATCGAGGCCTGGCCCAGCGCGCTGGCGCCCTGGGTGCTGCTGCCGCTCGTGCACGGCTCCCGGGACGGCTCGCCCCGCCGGTCCGCCGCGCTGTCGGCCCTCGCGGTCGCCATGGTCGGCGGCGTCAACGCGGTCGCGACGTTCGCGGTCATCCCGCTCGGCGCGCTCTGGCTGCTCACCCGCACCCCCGGCCCGCGCCGGCGCGCCCTGATGCTCTGGTGGCCGCTCTTCACCGCGCTCGGCACGCTGTGGTGGCTGGTGCCCTTGTTCGTCATGGGCGCCTACAGCCCGCCGTTCCTCGACTTCATCGAGACCACCACGGTCACGACGTTCCCGACCACGGTGTTCGACGCCCTGCGCGGCACCTCGAACTGGGTGCCCTACGTCGACGGCGGCTCTCGCGCCGGCAACGACCTCATCACCACCGCGTTCATCGCCCTCGACACCGGCTTCCTCCTCTTCCTCGGCTTCCTCGGGCTCGCCGACCGGCGCACGCCGGAGCGGCTGTTCCTCTGGTCCGGGCTGGTCGCGGGCCTGCTGCTGGTCACGATGGGCCACCACGGCTCGGTCCAGGGCTGGTTCCAGGCCGACCTGCGCGCGGCCCTCGACGCAGCGCTGGCGCCGCTGCGCAACGTCCACAAGTTCGACCCGCTCATCCGCATCCCGTTGGTGCTCGGGCTGGCCTTCGTGGTCGACCGCGCCGTCACCGCCGTGCGGTCCGGCGCGACCGACCTGACCGCGGCCGCCGAGCGCTTCAACCGGGTCGTGCTGGCCGTGGTCGCGGTCGTCGTGGTCGCCGGGGCGGCGACGCCCGCCATCGCGGGGCGGATCGAGCCGGCCGACCCGGTCCTCGCCGTGCCCGACTACTGGACCGAGGCCGCCACCTGGCTCGAGGAGCACACCGAGGAGGACGGCGATGGCGGCAGCCTGCTCGTGCCCGGCGCGCCGTTCGGGGAGTACCTCTGGGGGTCGCCGAAGGACGAGCCGCTCCAGTGGCTGGCCGCCTCGTCGTGGGCGGTCCGCAACGTCGTCCCGCTCACCCCGCCGGGCAACATCCGGATGCTCGACGAGATCGAGACCGCGCTCGTGGAGGGCCGCGGCTCGGCCGGCCTGACCGAGTACCTGCGCCGCGCCGGGATCCGCTTCCTCGTCGTGCGCAACGACCTCGCCCCGGGCTCCGACGTCCCGAACCCGCTCCTCGTGCACCAGGCGATCGAGGCCGCCCCCGGGCTCGAGCGGGTCGCCACCTTCGGCCCCCTGGTGGGCGGCGGCGGCGCGCTCAACGTCGAGGACAGCCGGGTGCTCGTCGACCACGGGTGGCAGGACAGCTTCCCGGCCGTCGAGATCTACGCGGTGCCCGACGACGCGTCCGCGGTCACCGCCCGCGGCCTGCCGCTGGTGGTCGGCGGCCCCGAGGACCTTCTCGACCTCACCGACCTCGGCCTGCTCGAGGACCAGCCGACCGAGCTCGCGGTCGACGCGGACGCCGACGAGGCGCCGACCGGCGAGGTCGTCCTGACCGACGGCCTGCGCGCCCGGGAGCGGTTCTTCGGGCGGGTGCACGACGGCTACTCGCCGACGCTCACCCCCGGCGACCGGCCGCGCTCGGGCAACCCCACGCGGGACTACCTGCTGGCCGACGACGACCGGTGGTCGACGACCGTGCGGCTGACCGGTGCGAGCGCGATCTCGGCGTCGTCCTCGGAGTCCGACGCGACGTCCGTCGACGGCGCCCGTCGCGGGCGCCTGCCCTACGCCGCGGTCGACCGCTCGCCCGACACCTCCTGGCGTTCGGGGTCGGGCGCCGGGGAGCCCGCCTGGTGGCAGCTCGATCTCGACCGTGAGCTGGATCCCGGCACCGTACGGCTCACCGGTGGCCCGGACAACCCCGACAACATCGCGGTCGCGGTCCGCACCGCGGCCGGTCTCAGCGACCCGGTGCGGCTCGGCGAGGGCCGGACCCGCTCGGTCCGGCTGCCCGAGGGGCCGACCACCTGGCTGCGGGTCGAGGTCGTCGGCGACGACACGCGCCCGCTGGCGCTGGCCGACGTCTCCCTGGCCGGCGTCCGCGTCGAGCGGTCGCTCGTCCTCCCGGCCCTCCCGGAGGCGTGGGGCGATCCCGACGCGATCGCCCTGCGGGCCGACCTCGACTCCCGCACCGGCTGCGTCAACGTCGGCCGCGACGTCCGCTGCGCGCCCGGTCGCGCCCGCCCGAGCGAGGAGGCGGCGGGGCTGTCCCGCGTCGTGACGTTGAACGCCGCGGCGGACTACGACGCCCGCCTGCGCGTCGTCCCGCGGGCCGGCACCGCCCTGGACCGGCTGCTGCTCTCCGACCAGCCGGTCAACGTCGAGGCGTCCTCGCTGCTCGTGCCCGAGGACCCGCGCGCGGGCGCCATCGCCGCCCTGGACGGCGACACCGGCACCAGCTGGCTCTCCGACCCCGACGACACGAGCCCGACCCTGACGCTGAGCTGGCTCGGTGAGCAGCAGGTGCGCCGGATCTGGGTCCGGATGGATCGCCAGGCCGCCGGCCTGCGGCCGACGTCGGTCCGGCTGAGCTGGCCGGGCGGCACGCGCGAGGTCGACCTCGTCGAGGGGCGGGCGTCGTTCCCGCCGATCACGACCGACCGGCTCTCGGTGACGGTGACCGACACCGCCTCCGGCTACTCCGTCGACGCCGGCGGCCAGGCGACCGGGCTCGGCGTCGCGATCTCCGACCTGCGGCTCCCCGGGGTGCGCTACCTGCCGGTCCGCTTCCCGCTCGAGGAGCGGACCTACCCGTGCGGCTCGGGGCCCGACCTGCGCGTCGGGTCGCGGCACGTCCCCACGCGGATCGTCGGGTCGCCCTTCGAGATCGCCCGGGGGGCGACGGTGGCCGCCGAGCCGTGCTCGGACGCCCCGGTCGAGCTCGCGGCCGGGGAGACCACGATCGCGGCAGCCACGTCGGAGACCTTCACGCCGGCGGCCATCGTGCTGACCGACGGTGCCGACTCGGTCACGACCGCCGGACCGGCCGCTGCCGCGGTCGACGAC
>JAEZKN010000054.1 GCA_023415395.1 Actinomycetes bacterium | reverse complement strand
CAAACCGCAGCTCTGGGCGCCGATTCGGTGCCGTTTGGTCACAAACCGCAACCACGCGACGCCCCCGAGCGACGCTCACATGCCGTCGATCAGGCGCTGCACCCGCTCGTCGTACGCCCGGAACGGGTCCTTGCAGAGCACGGTGCGCTGCGCCTGGTCGTTGAGCTTGAGGTGCACCCAGTCGACCGTGAAGTCGCGGCGGCGCTCCTGGGCCCGGCGGATGAACTCGCCGCGCAGTCGGGCGCGGGTGGTCTGGGGCGGGACGGACTTGGCCTCGAAGATCTTCAGGTCGGTCGTGACCCGGGCGACGGCGCCCCGCTTCTCCAGCAGGTAGTAGAGGCCGCGACCGCGGTGGATGTCGTGGTAGGCCAGGTCGAGCTGGGCGATCCGCGGATGGCCGAGGGGCAGGCCGTGCTTTGCGCGGTACTGCTCGATCAGTTTCCACTTGATGACCCAGTCGATCTCGCGGTCCACGAGGCCGAGGTCGTCGGACTCGACCGCCTTCAGGCCGCGCTCCCACAGGTCGAGCGCCTGCTCGATGACCGGCGTACTGATCTCGCGGCGGTCCACGAAGTCCCGCGCCTTGGCGAGGTACTCCTGCTGGATGTCGAGCGCGCTGGCCTCCCGCCCGTTGGCCAGCCGGATCTTGCGCCGCCCCGTGACGTCGTGGGAGATCTCCCTGATCGCGCGGATCGGGTTCTCCATCGTGAGGTCGCGCATCACCACGCCCTCCTCGATCATGCGCAGCACCAGGTCGCAGGAGGCCACCTTGAGCATGGTGGTCGTCTCGCTCATGTTGCTGTCGCCCACGATCACGTGCAGCCGCCGGTACTTCTCGGCGTCCGCGTGGGGCTCGTCCCGCGTGTTGATGATCGGCCGGCTTCGCGTCGTGGCGCTGCTGACGCCCTCCCAGATGTGCTCCGCACGCTGGGAGACGCTGTAGCTCGCCCCTCGCGGGGTCTGGGTGATCTTGCCGGCGCCGACGATGATCTGGCGGGTCACCAGGAACGGGATGAGTACGTCGGCCAGCCGGCTGAACTCGCCGGCCCGGCTGACGAGGTAGTTCTCGTGGCAGCCGTAGGAGTTGCCCGCGGAGTCGGTGTTGTTCTTGAACAGGTAGATCTCGCCGGCGATGCCCTCGTCGTGCAACCGCTGCTCGGCGTCGAGGAGCAGCCCCTCGAGGACGCGCTCCCCCGCCTTGTCGTGGGCCACGAGCTCGGACACGTCGTCGCACTCGGGCGTGGCGTACTCCGGGTGGCTGCCCACGTCGAGATAGAGCCGGGCGCCGTTGCGGAGGAAGACGTTGCTGCTGCGTCCCCAGCTGACGACCTTCCGGAAGAGGTAGCGGGCGACCTCGTCCGGGCTGAGACGGCGCTGACCCTTGAACGTGCACGTCACGCCGTACTCGTTCTCGATCCCGAAGATCCGCCGGTCCACGTTGTCAGCCTAGGCGCAGGGCGGTCGCCGCGGGGATGTCCGGCGGTGTGTCTGCCGTGGTTTGGTCACCAACCGCGCGATTCGGCGTGTGCGCTCAGGCGGACCCCGACCAGTCGATGATCCCGTTGTGGCGGCGCCACCGGTTCATCATGCGCTCACGACCGACCTCGGAGTACAACGAGTTGTCGACCAGCCTCCGCCAGCGTTTCAGGCGCCGGAGGTCCGTGACACGTCCCAGCGCACGGTCGAGCTCCTGCATGAGCGCGGCCGGGTGGTTGAGCAGGTCGTCGAGGGTGTAACCGCACCGGTGGTAGCCGGCCGCGATGAGTCCCCGGTCGCGCCTGAGGTCCACCTTGTGCTGCCGCTTTGCCCGGTGGTGCGCGCCGTCGTACTCGTGCAGCCTGTTGGTGCCGGCGACCAGGAGGTCGGCTCGAGCGACGTGGTTGCCGCGGTCGTCGTAGAGGTCCGCCTGAGCCTCGAACGGAACCTCCATCTCGACATGGAACTGCTGCAGCACCGTCTCGGGTCCCGAGTCGGCCCTGCCACGCGCCCGACGCCAGGCCTCGCGAAGCATCCTGACGCCGGGCCGTCGCGAGAGCAGCACCTCCTCCATGCGCTGGACATCGACGTCGCCGGCTGCGATAGCGGCGTCCACCAGGACGATGAGATCCAGCAGGCCGAGCTCGCGCGAGCAACGGAGCAGGATCTCCTCCGCTGAGTCCACGGGGAGTCCGTGACGGTGCGCCACCACCCGTGCACGTCTCAGCCGGGAACAGATGAGGCCGGGACGTCGCGGTCGGAGGTCCTTTTCGTCGACCGCGGCGAACACCGGGATCTGTTCGGGGAGCTTCGGGAGGTGCCAGCCCCTGAGCCGGGCGCCGGTCAGATGGGTGAAGACGGCCGAGTCGGGCAGCACGAGCAGGTAGGCGCGCAGGTCCCTGCGGAACTCCTCGTCCGCGGACAGACCCTTCCGGTCCACGACGAAGACGCCGTGGCTGACTCTTCGGTGCCCGGCGAGACGTACCTCTCCCCTGATCGGGGCGTCATCCGATGTCGACATGCCGGAACCATGTGCCAGTTCACCCGTCTGGGGAACCCCGGCCGCCGGCACCTGTGGATGGCCGCCTGGAGAAGCGTGGCCCGACGTGCGTCAGAAGTGGTGCGGTTTGGTCACCAACCGCAGACTTGGCCGGTCCCGGGCTGCGGTTGGTGACCAAACCACGAGCCCGGGCTAGGCCAACGTCAGGAGATCGGCGGAGCCACCGGAGGGTCGTCGTCCGAGGCGGAGGGCGCGTCGGGGGCAGGGCCGAGGTCGGGCTGAGCGACCGGTTCGGCGGGGGTGGCGGGGGTGGCGGGGCCACGGTCGCCGAGGAGCTGCTCGAGACGCGCAGGACGCAGCCGGGAGAACTTCCGCGGCTGGATGCGGGTCCGGTCGAGGACCGCGACCTCGAGGTCGTCCACGGGGATGACCCGGTCGTCCGAGTCTCCCTTGTCGGTCGTGGAGTGCCCCAACGCGGCCACCGCGAGCCTGAGGGCGTCCGCGAGCGGGGCGCCGGCGGCGTACCGCTCGGACAGGTACGACGCGACCACGTCCGCCGCGCCACCCATGACGGCGTAGCCGTGCTCGTCCGCCACCTGGCCGTCGTAGGTCAGCCGGTAGAGCTGGTCGTCGTCGGCCGTGTCACCGATCTCGGCGACGAAGAGCTCGACCTCGTAGGGCTTCTCGCCACCGGAGGAGAAGATCGTGCCGAGGGTCTGCGCGTAGGCGTTGGCCAGCCCGCGGCCGGTCACGTCGCGCCGGTCGTAGGCGTAGCCGCGCATGTCGGCCAGGCGGACGCCGGCGATCCGCAGGTTCTCGAACTCGTTGTAGCGGCCGACCGCGGCGAACGCGATCCGGTCGTAGATCTCGGAGACCTTGTGCAGCGCCTGCGAGGGGTTCTCGGAGACGAACAGCACGCCGTCGGCGTACTGCACGGCCACCACGGACCGGCCCCGGGCGATGCCCTTGCGCGCGAAGTCGGCCCGGTCCTTCATCAGCTGCTCGGGCGAGACGTAGAACGGCATGCTCATCAGGCAGCACCCCCGTTCGAGGAGTTGAGCGGCGCCGCGGGCCCGTCGGGCCGTGTCATCCGGCCGGCGATCACGGCGTCGGCGATCGCGGCGACCTCGGCGTCGGCCAGGCGGCGGCCGCCGTCGGCGGTGATGACCTGGACGACCGGGAAGATCCGGCGGGTCAGGTCGGGCCCGCCGGTCGCGGAGTCGTCGTCGGCGGCGTCGTAGAGCGCCTCGATCGCCATGCGCAGCGCGGCGTCCTCGTCGCTGTCCTCGCGGTACAGCTTCTTGAGCGCCGCCTTCGCGAACAGGGAGCCGGAGCCGACCGCGTGGTATCCGGCCCGCTCCTCGTAGCGTCCGCCGACCACGTCGTAGGAGACGATGCGGCCCGCGTGCTGCGGATCGGGTGCGTCGAGGTCGAAACCGACCAGCAGCGGCACCACCGCGAGCCCCTGCATCGCCGCACCGAGATTGCCCCGGACCATCGACGACAGCCGGTTGGCCTTGCCGTCGAACGTCAACTGGACGCCCTCGATCTTCTCGTAGTGTTCGAGTTCCACCGCGAACAGTCGGACCAGTTCGATCGCGACGCCCGCGGTTCCCGCGATGCCCGCCGCGGAGAACTCGTCGGTGACGAAGACCTTCTCGACGTCGCGGCTGGCGATGAGGTTCCCCATCGTGGCCCGCCGATCACCGGCGATCACGACGCCACCGGCGAAGGTCAGCGCCACGATCGTCGTGCCGTGCGGTGCGATGTCCGACATCTCACCGGTGGAGACGGCGCGCGTCATGTCGATTCGGTTTCCCGGCAACAGTTCCGGGGCATGGAGTCGCAGGTGCTCCGTGAAGGACGACAGGGTCGACGCATACGCGAAACCGGTGTGGGCTCCGAGTCCGCCGATACCGGCCGACTGCCCTGCGTGATCCGCCCTCACTGGCCGCCCTTCTGGACGTAGGCGCGAACGAAGTCCTCGGCGTTCTCCTCGAGCACGTCATCGATCTCGTCGAGCAGGTCGTCGGTGTCCTCGGCCAGCTTCTCGCGACGTTCCTGTCCGGCACCGGAATCGGGGCCAACGCCCTCATCGTCGCCGCCGCCACCACGCTTGGTCTGTTCCTGCGCCATCTGCTGCCTCCTTGAAACCGATCGCCCCTTGGCGGGCTACCCGCGACCGACCACCATCGGGTCTCGCGAC
>JAEZKN010000588.1 GCA_023415395.1 Actinomycetes bacterium | reverse complement strand
CTTCCAGCCGAAGTACGTCTTCGCCGCCATCGACGCCGGCTGCGCGGCGGTCCGCGTCAACCCCGGCAACATCAAGACGTTCGACGACCAGGTCAAGGAGATCGCCCGGGCGGCGGCCGACCACGGCACCTCGATCCGGATCGGCGTCAACGCCGGCTCGCTCGACAAGCGGCTGCTGGAGAAGTACGGCAAGGCCACGCCCGAGGCGCTGGTCGAGTCGGCGGTGTGGGAGGCGAGCCTCTTCGAGGAGCACGACTTCCACGACTTCAAGATCTCGGTCAAGCACAACGACCCGGTCGTGATGGTCCGCGCCTACGAGCTGCTCGCCGAGCGCGGCGACTGGCCGCTGCACCTCGGGGTCACCGAGGCGGGGCCGGCCTTCCAGGGCACGATCAAGTCCGCCACCGCCTTCGGCGCGCTGCTCTCGCAAGGCATCGGCGACACCATCCGGGTCTCGCTCTCGGCGCCGCCGGTGGAGGAGGTCAAGGTCGGCCTCCAGATCCTGGAGTCCCTCAACCTCCGCCCCCGACGGCTCGAGATCGTCTCCTGCCCCTCCTGCGGCCGGGCCCAGGTCGACGTCTACCGGCTCGCGAACGAGGTGACCGCCGGCCTCGAGGGGATGGAGGTGCCGCTGCGCGTGGCGGTCATGGGCTGCGTCGTGAACGGGCCGGGCGAGGCCCGGGAGGCCGACCTGGGTGTCGCCTCCGGCAACGGCAAGGGCCAGATCTTCGTCAAGGGCGAGGTCATCAAGACCGTTCCGGAGTCGCAGATCGTGGAGACCCTCATCGAGGAGGCCATGCGGATCGCCGAGGGCATGGAGTCCGTCGAGGGCGCTAGCCCCGCAGTGACGATCTCCTGATCCCCGACGCCCGCTCGCAGTCGACCCCGTCGCACCGCACGACGGCCGCCCGGTTGCGGGTGTGCGTGTCGAGCAGCAGCGACCGGTTCGTCTCCCAGCCGATCGAGCCGAAGTAGTACGCCGCGTAGGACGCGAGGGCCCTGCCGCGGGCCGTGCGCAGCGTGACCTTGCCGGGACCGAGGCCGTCGGTCATCAGGTGGACGGTCACCATCCGCTTGCCGTCGGGGGAGAAGGAGATCGGGATCTCCTCGCACGAGCGCCACAGCACCGAGCGCGGCCGGGTCAGCCGCGACACCACGGTGCAGCCGCCGTCGTAGGGGTCGCCGGTCAGGGTCGCCAGCCGGTCGGCCACGATGTCGGCCGTCCCGCCACCGCGGCGGAGGAGCTGCCGGGTGGTCCCGGACCGGTAGTTCCAGGCCAGCACCCGCTCCGGTGAGGTGGCCGTCAGGACGGCGCGGCTGTCGTAGGCGTCGAGCACGGCGGCGTACCTGCTGAACCGGCCGGTGCTGACGAGCTCGCCGGTCGTGGCGTCGACGACGCGGATCATCGTGCGCGCCCGCACGAGGCGGCTGACCAGCACGTCGGCACCGTCCGAGCTGAGCATCGGGTCGCCGGACTTGCTGTAGCGCGCGACCTCCTCGGTCGTGCCGTCCGCGCTGACCCGGAGGATCTGCGGGAACGACGCGACGACGTACTGCTCGCCCGACTCGCCGAGCAGGTAGCCCGGCTCCTCGAGCTCGATGCGGACGTCGCCGTCGACGATGGTCCGGTCGCCGACCATCCGGGCGACGGTGCTGTCGGCCCCGCGCTCGAGCTGCTGCGGCTTGAGCTCGATGACGGGCGCGTCGGCGACGGCAGGGGTGGCCAGCGGCACGACGAGTGCAGCCAGCACGGCTCCGAGAGCGATAGCGGTCTTCATGTCCTTCAGATGCCGTGGGGATCGGTTTGGTTGCAAGTAGGCTCGCCCCGTGCTCACGACCCGTCATGGCGTCCGCCCGCTCGGCGCGGCGGATCTCGACGCGTTCTTGGAGCTCGCCCGCCGCGACCCGGTCGTGAACTGCTTCGTCGACTACCGCGCCACCACGACCAACCTCGAGCCGCGCTGGCTCGGTGGGGAGATGTGGGGCCGGTTCGAGAACGGCGTGCTCACCTCGGCCTGCCACGTGGGCGCCAACCTGGTCCCGGTGCAGGCCTCGATCGACGACGCGGCGGCGTACGCCGAGCGGGCGCTGGCCCGCGGCCGCACGGTCTCGACGATCGTCGGCCCACAGCACTCGGTCATCTCGTTCTGGAACGGCGTCGCCGAGGCCTGGGGCGAGCCCCGCGAGACCCGGTGGCAGCAGCCGCACCTCGAGATCGCCGAGCGGCCGCTGGTCGCCCCCGACCCGGAGGTGCGCCGCTCGACCCGCGCGGACATGGAGGCGCTCTACCCGGCCTGCGTGGCGATGTACACCGAGGAGGTCGGGATCTCGCCGGAGTACGGCGGGGGAGCGGACCTCTACCGCGCCCGGGTCGCCCAGCTGGTCAGCCGCGGCTGGTCCTTCGCCCGCTACGACGAGGGGCGGCTGGTCTTCAAGGCCGAGGTCGCCTGCGCGACGCCGTACGCTGCCCAGATCCAGGGGGTCTACGTGCCGCCCGAGGACCGCGGCCGGGGGATCGCCACCGCCGGCATGGCCGCGGTCGTCAACATCGTCCGCCGCGAGATCGCGCCGGTGGTGTCGCTCTACGTCAACGACTGGAACACCCCCGCGCGCCTGGCCTACGAGCGGGTCGGCTTCCGCGAGACCGCGCGCTTCTCGACCGTGATGTTCTGAGTTCTCCACAGCGCGGGCGGCCGCTGTTTCGCTCGCGCGACGCGCGGGGAATGATCGCCCCCGTGACCGGTACTCGGGCGGTCATCACCGCTCTCGCCCTGCTCCTCGGGCTCTCCGCCTGCTCAGGCGAGGACCCCGAGCCCCGCGTCGCGCCCCCGTCGCCGACCGAGCCGTCGACCACCGGCACCGCCGCCGAGACACCGCCCGAGATGCCGGAGGCGGCCAAGGGGACCGACGCCGCCGCGGCGGAGGCGTTCGTGAAGTTCTACTGGGCGACGGTGAACTACGCGCAAGCAACGGGCAACACGGACGCTCTTCGCGCCCTCGGCGACAACTGTGTCAATTGCGACAACAGCGTCGACTTCATCGAAGAGGTCTATGGCGGCGGTGGACACATTCGAGGCGGACAAGGGACGCCCACAGACGTCGACGTCTCGTTCACCGAGTTACAGAACGAGTGGTCCGCGATCGTCGATTTTGTCCTTACGCTGACGCCACAAGATGTTGATCTGCCCGGCGAAGCTGACGACAAGCATTACAAGGGCGGAGAACGTGAGATCCGGATGTATCTCCAACCCGCCGACGGCTCATGGGTCGTTCGAACGATGGGCTTCCCGTGAGAGTCCTCGCCCTCGCCGTGGGTCTGCTGCTGTTCTCGGCCTCACCGAGTTGGGGTGGCGGGGACGTCCGGCCTGGTGGCAGCGGACTTCTCGCTTCTTGGAGCGACTCAGTGCCAAGTAGTTCCTCGCAAGCAACCGTCTCCAGCGACCCGGTCGTCGAGACACTCGAGACCGCATCTTGCGAACTAGGTGGGGCTCAGACCTGCGCCGAGATCGACTACTGCGACGACGGCACGCCCATGACCTTTACGACTTATGTGACTGCGAGTGGCGCGCTCCTCGAAGGCGGGGACAACTGCCCTGAGGAGATGACTGCTGCTCCTACCGTCACGCCGGGCATGGTGCTCGCCGCCTTCCAACGCATCCCGCTCCCGGCCTCCGAGCTCAATGTCCAGCCGCCGGGCGGGCGCACGCTGGTCAACTTCGACACCAACTTCTACACCGAGGGCGGCGAGCTGACCCGCACGATCACGCTGCTCGGGCGCCGGGTCGAGCTCCGGATCTGGCCGGCGGCGTACGGCTGGCACTTCGGGGACGGTGCGACCCGGCAGACGAGCGAGCCGGGCGCGGCCTACCCCGACCTGGAGATCACCCACCGCTACGTCGAGCAGGGGCGGGTCGCGCCGAGCGTCGACACGACCTACGCGGCCGAGTTCCGGGTCGGCGACGGGCCGTGGCGCGAGGTCGACGGGACCGTCACGATCCCCGGCCGACCAGAGGGCCTGCGGGTCGTGACGGCGCGGCCGGTGCTGGTCGGCGCCGGTTCTCGCTAACCGGTTGGTCAGCCCGACGGCGCACCGCCTAGCCTTCTCCGCATGATCATGCGGATGTCGAGCCTGTTCGTGCGCACCCTCCGGGACGACCCGGCGGACGCCGAGGTGCCGTCGCACAAGCTCCTCGTCCGCGCCGGCTACATCCGCCGCGCGGCGCCGGGCATCTACACCTGGCTGCCGCTGGGCCTGAAGGTCCTGCGCCGCATCGAGGCCATCATCCGCGAGGAGATGGACGCCATCGGCGCCCAGGAGCTCAGCTTCCCGGCGCTGCTGCCCCGCGAGCCCTACGAGGCCACCAACCGGTGGACCGAGTACGGCGACGGCATCTTCCGCCTCCAGGACCGCAAGGGCGCCGACTACCTGCTCGGCCCGACCCACGAGGAGATGTTCACCCTCGTCGTGAAGGACCTGTACAGCAGCTACAAGGACCTGCCGCTGTCGATCTACCAGATCCAGACCAAGTACCGCGACGAGGCGCGGCCCCGCGCCGGCCTGCTGCGCGGGCGCGAGTTCGTCATGAAGGACTCCTACTCCTTCGACGTCGACGACGCCGGCCTGGAGGCGAGCTACCAGGCCCACCGCGACGCCTACATCCGGATCTTCGACCGGCTCGGCTTCGAGTACGTCATCGTCGAGGCGATGTCCGGCGCCATGGGCGGGTCGAAGTCGGAGGAGTTCCTCGCCAAGGCCGCCGTCGGCGAGGACACCTACGTCCGCTGCACGAAGTGCGACTACGCCGCCAACGTCGAGGCCGTGCACGTGCCCCCGATCAGCCCGGTGCCGTACGGCGACGCGCCCGCCGCCCACGCGGAGCAGACCCCGGACACGCCCACGATCGAGACGCTCGTCGACCACCTCAACGAGAAGTTCCCGCGCGAGGACCGCCCCTGGGCGGCGGCCGACACGCTGAAGAACGTCGTGTTCGCCGTCAAGCACCCCGACGGGGCGACCGAGGCGCTCGCCATCGGCCTGCCCGGCGACCGCGAGGTCGACGCCAAGCGGCTCGAGGCCGCCCTCGGCGAGGGCGTCGTGTTCGAGCCCTTCGGCGAGGCCGACTTCGCCAGCCGCCCGACGCTCGCCAAGGGCTACATCGGCCCCGGCGCGCTCGGCGAGGACAAGCCCGCCGGGGTCCGCTACCTCCTCGACCCGCGCGTGGTCGAGGGCACCCGCTGGGTCACCGGCGCCGACACCCCGGGCAGCCACGTGCTCGACCTGGTCGCGGGTCGCGACTTCACCGGCGACGGCTGGATCGAGGTCGCCGAGGTCCGCGACGGCGACCCCTGCCCGCGCGGCGACGGCGGCGTCCTCGAGACGGCCCGCGGCATCGAGATGGGCCACATCTTCCAGCTCGGCCGCAAGTACGCCGAGGCGCTCGGTCTCCAGGTCCTCGACGAGTCCGGCAAGCTCGTGACGGTCACGATGGGCTCCTACGGCATCGGACCCTCGCGCGCCGTCGCGGCGATCGCGGAGGGCACGCACGACGAGCTCGGCCTGTCCTGGCCGCGCGAGGTCGCGCCCGCCGACGTCCACCTCGTCGCCGCGGGCAAGGACGAGCAGGTCTTCGCCGCCGCCGAGCGGATCGCCCACGAGCTCGACAAGGCCGGCATCGAGGTCCTCTACGACGACCGGGCCGGCAAGGTCAGCCCTGGCGTGAAGTTCAAGGACGCCGAGCTGATCGGCGTCCCGACGATCGTCGTCGTGGGCAAGGGCCTGGCCGACGGCACCATCGAGGTCAAGGACCGCGCGAGCGGCACCCGCGAGGACGTCCCGGCCGACCACGTCGTCGACCACGTCGTCCGCCTGGTCCGCGCGTGAGTGGAGCATGAGCGGGGGCGTGGAGGCGGTCGTCTTCGACTGGGGCGGCACGCTCACGGCATGGCACGACGTCGACTTCCACGCCGAGTCGCTGGCGCTCGCCCAGGCGGTCGTCAACGCCGACCACGACATCGAGGTCTCCCGCGAGCGGCTGCACGCGGCCGGCGCCGCCATCTGGGGCCGGTCCCGCGACGAGCAGCGCAGCGCCACCATCGCCGACCTCTTCGACGCGGCCGGGCTCGACCACGACCCCGACCTGCTGCGGGCCTACTACGAGTTCTGGGAGCCGCACACGCTCACCGACCCGGACGTCGCCCCGCTCTTCGCGGCGCTGCGGGAGCAGGGCATCAGGGTCGGCGTGCTCTCGAACACGATCTGGCCGCGCGCCTGGCACGAGGGCTTCTTCCGCCGCGACGGCGTGCTCGCCCTGATCGACGGCGACGTCTACACGAGCGAGGTCCCGTGGACCAAGCCGTCGCCCCGGGCCTTCCGGGCCGCCCTGGACGCGGTCGGCGCCACCGACCCCGCGCGCTGCGTCTACGTGGGGGACCGGCTCTTCGACGACGTCTACGGCGCGCAGCGCGCCGGGCTCCGGGCGATCCACGTCCCGCACAGCACCATCCCGGTCGAGCAGCTCGGCCCCACCGAGGGCGAGCCGGACGCCGTCGTGGACCGGTTGAGGGACGTCGCGGACGTCGTCCGCCAGTGGTCCTGAGCAGGGAGCCTGCACCTTTGTGCAATGCAGAAAGGTGAGGTGTGGAGGTACTCGCCCCTGCGGACGGTCTGTTGCATGCTTTTGCAAGAGCGGTCGCCCCGTCAGTCCCCCCACATCCCGGCGGGGCCCGCTCACCGGCCTCCAGGCCTCAGCGGTCCGCGTACTCGTTTGCCCCGGGGAACATCTCGGGAGTTCCCCGGAAGACGAGTTCGCGGACCGCTGCTTCGTTCAGCGCCGTGATCGCCCGGCGCCGGTCCGCTCCGGCGGTGTTCGCCACCAGCCACGAGTACGTCGCCGCGCAGCCGCGCTCGACCTCCAGGGCCGCCCGCGTGACCTGGTCGGGCGTGTCCAGCGGTCGGGGGACCTCGTAGACCGCCTCGGCGGCGACCGGCGTGGCCCCGAGGTCCGTGATCTCGCGCACCAGCTGGTCGCGGCGGGCCCGGTGCGCGGCGTACGCCGCCGACACCGCGTCGTAGAGCGCGGGCGTCGCCGAGCGTGACGTGCGGCCACCGAGGACGCCGAGGACGAACACCGCGGCGTGCTCGCCGGCGAGGGTGGTCTGGAGGGGTTCGACGGTGGCGCGGGTCTCGTTCACAGCGCCACCAGCTGCTGCGAGACGGCCGCCGACATCGAGGCCAGCAGGCGCGCCAGCTCGCCGCTCTCGGCCGCCATGGCCGAGGACACCAGGTCGGCCTGCAGCCGCTTCTCGCGCGAGCGCAGGGTGGCGGGGTCCACGCGGCGGCGCACCGGCTCGACGTCGATCCCGCCTTGCAGGGCTGCGATGTGGGCTTCGTGGAGGGCGGTGAGGGCCGGGCGCGAGGCGGTCAGGCGCCAGACGGCGAGGATCTCCGCGAGCACCTCGTCGACCAGCGCGGCGTCCGCGTCGGGGCTCGGCGAGGCCGACGGGGCGGGCGTTCCGGAGCCGTCGTCGCAGGCCGCGACGGTGGCCAGGCCGGCGGCGCCGAGGGCCAGCGCGGCGCGGCGGGGGAGACGAGGACCGGCGGACACGGCGCCGACCCTATCCGCACTTCCGGCGGCGGGCCTCCCAGCCGCTAAGGTGGACGATCGACAACAGCACAAGGAGGTCGCCCACTCGTGAGCAGCGCCAACCAGGACGCCACCCGGGACAGGATCGAGGCAGCGCTCGTCGACCCCCTGCGTGCCCTCGGCCTCGACGTCGAGGCCGTCGAGATCACCCCGGCCGGCAAGCGCCGGATCCTGCGGGTCGCCGTCGACAAGGACGGGGGCGTCACGCTGGACGAGGTCGCGGAGGCGACCCGGGAGGTCGAGCGCGTCCTCGACGGCTCCGACGTGATGGGTGAGCAGCCCTACACCCTCGAGGTGACCTCGCGCGGGGTCGACCGCCCGCTCACGCTGCCGCGCCACTGGCGCCGCAACGCGAGCCGACTGGTGAAGGTCACGTTCGCGGACGGGTCCTCGGCCACCGGCCGGATCCTGGAGTCCGACGAGGACGCGGTGACCCTCGAGGTCAGCGGCAAGAAGCGCACGGTGGCGTACACCGAGGTGAAGAAGGCCCTCGTGCAGGTGGAGTTCAACCGCCGCACCGAGGGTGAGAGCGACACGGAGGACGTGGAGGCCTGATGGACATCGACATGAGCATCCTGCGGATGCTGGAGCGGGAGAAGGAGATCTCCTTCGACGTGCTCGTCGAGGCGATCGAGCAGGCGCTCCTCACGGCGTACCACAAGTCGCCCGGCGCCTACGAGAAGGCGCGGGTCGAGCTGGACCGCAAGACCGGGCACGTGAGCGTGCTGGCCGCCGAGCTCGACGACGACGGCAACACCATCGGGGAGTTCGACGACACCCCGGCCGGCTTCGGCCGGATCGCGGCGACGACCGCCAAGCAGATCATGCTCCAGCGCCTGCGCGACGCCGAGGACGACATCCGGTTCGGCGAGTTCGCCGGCAAGGAGGGCGACATCGTCTCGGGGATCATCCAGCAGGGTCGCAACCCCGACGACGTGATGGTCGACCTCGGCAAGCTCGAGGCGCTGCTGCCGGTCGGCGAGCGGGTGCCCGGGGAGCGCTACGACCACGGCACGCGCATCAAGTGCCTGGTCGTCTCGGTCCGCAAGGGCATGCGCGGGCCCCAGGTCACGCTGTCGCGCTCGCACCCGAACCTGGTCAAGAAGCTCTTCGCCCTCGAGGTCCCCGAGATCGCCGACGGCACCGTCGAGATCGC
>JAEZKN010000520.1 GCA_023415395.1 Actinomycetes bacterium | reverse complement strand
CCGCTCGACCGGGCTGTAGCCGGGGGCGAGATCCCCGGTTAACGGGGGATCTCGTCCCTTCCACCCCGTTGCAACGGGGTGGAAGGGTCCGAACTGGCCCAGAACCCCCGCCTCAGGCGGCGCTCGGGAAGAGCTCGCTGCGGATCATCACGGCCGTACGCAGGGCGCGCTCGAGGTCGGCCCACGTGATGCGGATGCAGCGCCAGCCGGTGATGCGGCAGATGTCCTGTTCGCGCTTCTTCTCCCGGACCACGACATCGCTCGCCCGCTCACCAGGACGGAGCAGCTTCTCGTACTTGACCTTGCCGTCGAACTCCAGGAACACCCCGAGCTCGGGCCACGCGAAGTCGACCCGGCCGACGACCTCGCCGTGGGCGTCGCGGACCACGTACTGCAGCTCGGGCATCGGCAGCCGGTGCTCCCACAGCAGCTTCAACGTCCGCGCCTCGCCGATCGACTCGATGCGCGGGTCCGCCAAACGGAGCACGATCTCGGCGTTGAGCGAGCGGGGCCAGAACTCCATCACCGCCTGCCGGGCAGCGAGCTCGGCCTGGGTCGTCCACTTGCGGTGCAGGAGATCACAGACGACCGGGAGCGCATGCTCGACGTCGAGGAGCGTCGCGATCTCCAGCGCCAGTCGGTCCGGGACCATCACCGGCACACCGTTGCGCACCACGACGTCCTGCGGCGCCACGAGCCCGGTGTGCTGGTGGACGCCGGCCTCGCGTCGTCCGATCCGGCCGTCGCGGCGGGTCACGTGCACGTCGGAGAGGTCGACGTCCCAGAGCGGCACGTCGTACTCCAGCAGGCCGGACACGTGCGAGAGGACCACCGGGGTGCGAGCTTGTTTCAGCACCGCACGGCTCCGCACCGAGTGCTGGCCCTCCGCATCGAGGCTGCTCCAAACCGACGCCGCCGCGAACGCTCCCCGGCGCACTCGAGCGACCTCGCCGCGCGCGAGCATCGCCCTGATGCCACGGTCGGTGAAGCCGGAAGCGAGGTACTCACGACGCAGGGTCACCTCGCTGCGTCGCGGATCGTCGATCGGCCACTCCTGCGCGTTCGTCATGCCATGCGACTACCCGCGGCCGGTGCCCTCGACCCCGGGGCGAGCGAATCTGTGGACAACGCCCCGCGCCTGACAACGAGAGGGTCCGAGGCCGGTCTTGCCGGTTCCACCCCGTTGCAACGGGGTGGAAGGGTCGACTTCCCCGGTTAACCGGGGATCCCGACCGAAATCCGCTACCCCGGAGCCACGGTGTGACACACCGCCTCGACGTTGTTGCCGTCCGGGTCGCGGACGAAGGCGCCGAAGTAGTGGTCGTGGTACTCCGGGAAGTGGCGGGGCTCGTGGAGGACCTCGGCGCCGTGAGCGACGGCGACGTCGAAGAACTCGCGGACCGCGGCCTCCGAGGACGCGCCGAAGGCCACGTGGATCTCGCGGTTGGGGCCGGAGGCCGGGCCGGACTCGGGCTGGCGGCCGATCCAGAAGTCGGGGGCGGTGGAGCCGTAGCCGATGGCGACGCCGTGGTCCATCAGGCGGCGGTGGCCGAGGACGCCGAGGACGGCGTCGTAGAAGGTCGCGGAGCGCTCGAGGTCGGCGCAGTTGATGCCGAGGTGGTCGATCATGAGCCCATCGTGCCCGGTCGCGCCCCCACCCGCCCCCGACGTTGCAGCGCCTTGAACGCCTCGACCGCGAGGAAGACCGCCACGGCGAGGCCGAGGGCGACGCCCCAGCCGACCCAGCCCAGGGGCGCGGTGTCGAAGAGGTCGTTCATGAACGGCGCGTAGACGAACAGCAGCTGCAGCGCCATGAGCGCCCCGGCGGAGAGCCACACCACGCGGTTGCCGGCGAGTACGGCGGGGCGCAGGCTCGTGGTGCCGAGGAAGCGGCAGTTGAGCAGGTAGCCGAGCTGGCCCAGCGCCAGGGTCGTGACCACCGCGGACTCGGTCACCTCCGTGCCGACCGCGTCACCGGGCGCCAGCCGGGCGACGAGCAGCGCGGCACCGCCGATCAGCAGCGAGGCGACGACGACTTGGGCGAGCATCGCCCGGTCGAGCACGCCACCTCCCGGGGCCCGTGGCGGCCGGCGCATCAGCCCGGGCTCGGCGGGCTCGTAGGCCAGCGCGAGCGAGAGCGTGACGGCGGTGACCAGGTTGATCCACAGGATCTGCACGGGCTCGAGGGGCAGGTCCCACCCGACGACGACGGCGACGAGCACCACCAGCGCCTGCGCGCCGTTGGTGGGGAGCAGGAAGATCACCGACTTGCGGATGTTGTCGTAGATCCGCCGCCCCTCCTCGACGGCGTGCTCGATGGTGGCGAAGTTGTCGTCGGCGAGCACGATGTCGGCGGCCTCCCGCGTCGCCTCCGTGCCCTTGATCCCCATCGCCACCCCGACGTCGGCGCGCGTGAGCGCGGGCGCGTCGTTGACGCCGTCGCCGGTCATCGAGACGACCTGCCCGCGCGACTGCAGGGCCGAGACGATCCGGATCTTGTGCTCGGGGCTGGTGCGCGCGTAGACGTGCGTCGTCGGCGCCACCTCGGCCAGCCGCTCGTCGTCGATCGCGTCGAGCTCGGGGCCGGTCAGGACCGGCGCCTCCGCGTCGTCGACGATCCCCATCTCGCGCGCGATGGCCCGGGCGGTGCCGGCGTGGTCGCCGGTGATCATCGTGACCGCGATGCCGGCCGCCTGGCACTCGGCGATGGCGTCGACGGCCTCGGGGCGCGGCGGGTCGACGATGCCCACGACCCCGAGGAAGGTCAGCCCCTCGCCGACGTCGTCGAGCTCGAGGCCCGACTCCCCCGACGCCGTACGCCGGGCGGCCCCGAGCACCCGGAGCCCGCGACCGGACAAGGCGTCGATCTCGGCCTGCCAGCGCGCACGGTCGATCGGCTCGGTCGTGCCGTCGGGGGCGAGCTGTTCGTCGGAGCGTGCGAGCAGCCGGTCGGGAGCCCCCTTGACCTCGGCCCAGCGTCGGCCGTCCGGCGCGTCGACGAGCACGGCCATCAGCTTGTGCGCCGACTCGAACGGCACCACCGCGAGCCGGTGGTGGCCGGCGGGGTCGATCCCGAGCTTGGCCCCCAGGGTGGTCAGGGCTCCCTCGGTGGGCTCGCCCACCGGGCGCCAGCCGTCGCCGTCGGCGACCACGCGGGTGTCGTTGCACACCACCATGGCCTCGACGAGCGCGTCGACCGTCGCGACGTCGCCCGGCCGCAGCGCCCGGCCCTCGGCGAGGACGTCACCGTCGGGGCCGTAGCCGATCCCGCTCACGTCGTACTCGCCCGCGGTGGTGCGCACCGTGCGGACCGTCATCTCGTTGCGGGTCAGCGTCCCGGTCTTGTCCGAGCAGATCGTCGTGACCGCACCCAGGGTCTCCACCGAGGGCAGCCGCCGCACGATCGCGCGGCGCGCCGCCATCTGCTGCACCCCGAGGGCGAGGGTGATCGTGACGAGCGCGGGCAGTCCCTCCGGCACCGCGGCGACCGCGAACCCGATGGCCGCCGAGATCAGCTCCTCCAGCGGGAAGTCGTGCACGACCCGGCCGATGAGCAGCATCACCACGGCCATGGCCAGGATCAGCACCGACAGCGCCTTGCCGAAGCGGTCCAGCTGGCGACCCAGCGGCGTCTCGGTCGGCTCGACCCGCGCGACCATCTGCTGGATCCGGCCGATCTCGGTCCCCAGCCCGGTCGCGGTCACGACGGCGGTCGCCTGGCCGGCGGAGACCAGCGTGCCGGAGTAGACCATCGAGGTCCGGTCGCCGAGGGCACTGTCCGGCGGCACCGGTTCGGCGCTCTTCTCCGAGGAGACCGCCTCGCCGGTGAGGGCGGACTCCTCGACCTGCAGGTTGGTCTCCTCCAGGATCCGGGCGTCGGCGCCGACCCGGTCGCCGGACCGCACCCGGATCACGTCGCCGGGGACGAGCAGCGCCGCGTCCAGGTTGCGCCACTCGCCGTCGCGCAGCACCTCGGCCTCGCTGGAGAGCATCTGGCGGATGCTGTCCAGCGCCCGCTCCGCGCGCCCCTCCTGGAGGAAGCCCACGAGCGCGTTGATCACGGCGACCGCGATGATCACCCCGAAGTCGAGCCACTCGCCCATCACCGCCTTCAGCGCGGCGGAGGCGAGCAGGATGTAGATCAGGACGTCGGCGAACTGCCGCGCGAACCTGACCACCGCCGGCGTGGGTGGCTCCACCGGCAGCTCGTTGCGCCCGACCGTTCGCAGCCGCTCCTCCGCCACCCGCGAGGACAGGCCGTCCTTGCCGGCGTCCAGCTCGGAGAGCACCTCGCCAGGTGCACGGGAGTACGCGGCTGCGATGGGGGCCATCGGTCCATCATCCGTCACGGCACTACCATCGCGGGGTGAGCGCGCAGCAGACCGACCCGACCTCGCCGTACGACCTGGCCCAGGAGGCGGCCGATCGGCTCGCCGAGCTCACGGGCGTCGCGCAGCACGACGTCGCGCTCGTCCTGGGCTCCGGCTGGCTGCCCGCCGTGGACGCGCTCGGTGAGCCGACCGCGGAGATCAGCACCACCGACCTGCCGGGCTTCAGCGCCGCCGCGGTCGCGGGCCACAGCGGCAGGATCCGCTCGGTCCGCGCCGGCGACAAGAACCTGCTGGTCTTCCTCAGCCGCACCCACTACTACGAGGGCAAGGGCGTCGCCGCCGTCGTCCACGGGGTGCGTACGGCGGGCAAGGCGGGCTGCCGCGCGATCGTGCTCACCAACGGGTGCGGTGGGCTCAAGCCGACGTGGACGCCGGGCACCCCGGTCCTCATCTCCGACCACATCAACCTCACCGGCACGAGCCCGATCGTGGGGGCGAACTTCGTCGACCTGACCGACCTCTACAGCCCGCGCCTGCGCACGCTGTGCCAGGAGGTCGACCCGAGCCTCGACGAGGGCGTCTACGTCCAGTTCCCCGGCCCCCACTACGAGACCCCGGCCGAGGTCCGGATGGCCGGCGTCCTCGGCGGCCACCTGGTCGGCATGAGCACGACGCTGGAGGCGATCGCCGCCCGCGAGGCCGGCATGGAGGTCCTCGGCATCAGCCTGGTCACCAACCTCGCCGCGGGCATCAGCGACCAGCCGCTCAACCACGAGGAGGTCCTCGAGGCCGGCCGGGCGGCCGCGTCGCGCATGGGCGACCTCCTCGGCCGCGTCGTGCCGCGGATCTGACCGGCGGCGTTGCACTCCCTGGGCTAGCCTCGCCCTCGTGCCCCGTATCTCCGGAGAGTCGCTGCAGGAGCACCGCGAGCAGCTGCAGCGCCGCGTCTTCGAGGCGTTCGCCGAGCTCATGGCCGAGCGCAGCTTCGACGCGATCTCGATGGCGGCGATCGCCGAGCGGGCCGAGGTCGGGCGGACCTCGATCTACCACCACTTCCCCGACAAGGAGTCGGTGGTCGTGGCGTTCGCGAGCCACGAGACCGAGCAGTACCTCGAGCGCCTGCGCGACGTCCTCGCCGAGGCCGAGCGGCCGGTGGACCGGCTGCGCCTCTACGTCCGCCACCAGCTGGCCGAGGGCGAGCGCTTCCACATGGGGCTGGGCCCGCAGCTCTACGGCGTCCTGGGGCCCGAGTCGCGCCAGGCGATCCGCGAGCACGTGGTCGCCGTCGAGGACGTGCTGCGCGGCATCCTCGAGTCCGGCGTCGCCGACGGCTCGTTCGCCGTCGACGACGTCGACGGGACGATGTCGCTGATCCACGCCTGCCTGGGACCGCGACACCTCCCGCCGACGACCGTCGAGCGGTTCGTGCTGCAGGCGGTCAGCGCTTGACGGTGAAGGTCTTCCCCGCCGCGCGGTAGTTCGCCTTCGACGGCTTGAAGGACACCACGGCCTTCCAGGTGCCCCGGGCCGCCGGGAGCTTGACCGTCGCCTTGCCGGTCTTCGGCTTGACCTGCGCCGAGGCCTTCTTCGTGGCCTTGCCCTTGGTGAACTTCACCGCGACCTTGCCCGCCGCACGCTTGCCGACGGTCACCACGAGCTGCTTGCCCTTCTTGGTGGCCGTGAGCTTCGTGGCCTTGCCGAGCTTGGAGAAGTCGATGCTCACCGGGGTCTCGGTGTCCAGCGCGGTGCTGGCGTGCCGGTGGGCCTGGTGGGTGTAGATCTAGTAGGACTACCGCGCATAAAAAATACCCTTGGCCGGGAACAGGGTGACGGTGAAGGCGCCGTCCTGCATCCTGCTGGCCGGGATCCAGTCCGTCGCCGGCACGTCGTCCTGGTCCTCGAAGCTGTCGGTGTCGGGGAACTCGCCGGCCGGGGCGAGCGTGGCGTAGACGCCGTCCACGCCCTGGGTCGGGTCGTAGCTCTCGGGGAAGTCGCGCCCCTCGATCGCGATGCTCACCGAGCTGCCGGCGTACGACGGCGTTGCCGTGACGCTCGGGGCGACCGCGGCCGGGACGGTCGAGGCGGTGAAGGCCGAGGGCGCCTTGCGGGCGTCCGAGGCCGAGCCGCTGGCCTTGAAGTAGCCGTGGATCGAGCTCGGGACCGCGGCCAGGAACTCCGGGGACCAGGAGCCGGCCGACCAGTCGGGGGTCGCCGTGAAGCTCGACCCGTCGACCGTCGCCGACGCGGGGTCGAAGGTGGTCAGGACGACGTCGTCGGCCGCGCCGGTCTCCGGGAGCTTCCAGGCCACGTCGGCGACGATCCGGCCCTCGTCGCCCTCGACGACGACCTCGGGGTCGCTGAAGGTGAGGTCGACGTGCCAGGAGAAGGTGACCGAGCCGGTGTAGGCGACGTCGAGGTCGCCGGTCTCCAGCGAGCCGGTGCCGTTGCCGCCGCCGAAGACGATGCCGGCGTCGGTGGTGGCCGCACCGCCCGCCGTCTGGTGGCCGGTGAAGCCGACCGGCTGCTTGGTGGGGTTGAACAGGTAGTCGGAGAACGACCACGTCAGCGTGCCGTCGTCGGCAGCCGTGGCGGGCTGGGCGGCGACGACGCCGAGGCCGGACGCGGCCAGCGCCAGGGCGGAGGTTGCCGCGGTGCGGCGGATGAAGCTCATCGAGATGCCTTTCGGAACGGAAGGAGGAG
>JAEZKN010000027.1 GCA_023415395.1 Actinomycetes bacterium | reverse complement strand
GCCGGGGGAGGGGCGGTGGGCCACGGCGCTCCTCGCCGACGGCAACCTGGGGATCGGCGGGGACCCGGTCGCCCTGCTGGGCCGGTCGCGCCAGCTCATCGACCCCGGCGGCCGGGTCGTGGCCGAGCTGGCCGCACCGGGGACCGCCTTCACCACCGGCTGGGCCCGGCTGTGCTGGGGGGACGACGCGTCCCAGCCGTGCCGCTGGTCGGTCGTCGGCGTCGACGACATCGAGGCACTGGCCGCGGCCTCGGGCCTGGCGGTCCGTGACGTGCAGTGCCTCGGCGAGCGCTGGTGCGCGGTCCTCGAGGCGGCCTGAGGGCGATGAGGAGGCTGGTGGTGCGGCTGCCCTCCGACGCCGGCTTCGGCTCGCGGCTGCGCAGCCCGGCGGTCACGGCGCGCGTCGGCGTGTGGCTCGGGGTCGCCTTCGGGGTCTGCTTCCTCACCGGGCTGGTCAGCCACTACGCGCAGAACGCCGACCACCCGGTGCCCTTCCCGCCGAGCCCGGTGTGGGGCTACCGCGTCACCCAGGGCCTGCACGTGGTCAGCGGGACCGCCGCCGTACCGCTGCTGCTGGTGAAGCTCTGGAGCGTCTACCCGCGGCTCTTCCGCCGTCCGGAGAGGGGATGGCGCCGGGTCACGCTCGACCTGGCCGAGCGCGGCTCGGTGGCCGTGCTCGTCGCGACCGCGATCTTCCAGCTGGCGACCGGCCTGGCGAACGTCTCGACGTGGTACCCGTGGGACTTCTCCTTCCGCACCACGCACTACGCCGTCGCCTGGGTCGTGACCGGCTCGATCCTCGTCCACGTCGCCGTGAAGCTGCCGGTGATCCGCGCCGCCCTCGGTGCCGACGTCGACGACACCGCCGGTGACCGTCCGACCGCCGTGGTGCCGGGGGCGCTGTCGCGCCGCGGCCTGCTCCGCTCGACCTGGCTCGCCTCCGGCGTCGCGGTCCTGGCGACGGCCGGTGTCACGGTGCCCTTCCTGCGCACGGTGTCGGTGCTCGGCGTCCGCTCCGGCACCGGCCCGCAGGGCCTCCCGGTCAACAAGGCCGCCAGCCAGGCGGGGGTGACCGCGGCCGCCACGCGGGGCGACTACCGGCTCACCGTCGTGCGTGGCGACCGTGCGGTCGCGCTCAGCCGCGGCGAGCTGCTCGCGCTGCCCCAACGGACGCACGTGCTGCCGATCGCGTGCGTCGAGGGCTGGAGCGCGAGCGGGTCGTGGACGGGCGTCGCCGTGCGGGACCTGCTCGACCTCGTCGGCGCCCCGGCGGGCAGCGACGTCGTGGTCACCTCGCTGCAGGAGTCGGGCGCCTACCGCACCACCGTGCTGCAGGGGAGCTTCACCGACGACGAGCGCTCGCTCCTGGCGCTGTCGTTGGAGGGCGAGCCGCTCTCCCTCGACCACGGCTACCCCGCACGCATCATCGCGCCCGACCGTCCGGGCGTGCTGCAGACCAAGTGGGTCCACCGGCTGGAGGTGTCCGCATGAGGGTGCTCCTCGCGGTGGCCGGACTCCTGCTCGGCACGTACGGCGGGTGGCTGCTGGTCACCCGCGAGGACGACCTGGTCGCGGTGGCGACGTGGCTCCTCGCCGGTGTGCTGCTGCACGACGCCGTGCTCGCGGTCGTGGTGCTCGCGCTCGGCGCCCTGGCGTCCCGGCTGGTCCCGGCCCGGGCGCGGGCCCCGGTCGCCGTCGGACTCGTGGTGCTCGGCTCGGTCACGCTGCTCGCCGTACCCGTGCTGGGGCGCTTCGGCGCCGACCCCGCCAACCCCACCGTCCTGGACCGCGACTACACCGCGGGCTGGCTGGTGGTCGCCGGCCTCACGGTGCTGGTGGTCGTGGTGGCGACGCTCGTACGCTCGTGGACGCACCGGGGAGGAGGCACCGATGGCCCGGGTCCTCGTGGTCGATGACGACCAGACCGTGCGTGAGGTCGTGGTGTCCTACCTGCGGGCGCACGACCACGACGTGGTCGAGGCCGTGGACGGCGAGGGCGCCCTGCGCACCATGCGCGACGCCCCGGCCGACCTCGTCGTGCTCGACCTGATGCTGCCCGGCATCGACGGCATCGAGGTGTGCCGCCGCCTGCGCGAGGCCGGGGACGTCCCGGTCGTCATGCTCACCGCGCTCGGTGAGGAGACCGACCGGGTGGTGGGCCTCGAGGTCGGTGCGGACGACTACGTCACGAAGCCGTTCAGCCCGCGCGAGCTCGCCCTGCGGGTGGACTCGGTCCTGCGCCGCTCCCACGTGGCCGTGACGCCGCGCCGGCTGGAGGACGGCGACCTCGTGGTCGACGAGGCCGCCCACACCGCCTACCGGGAGGGCTCACCGCTGGGGCTCACCGGGCGGGAGTTCGACCTGCTGCGCTTCCTCATGGCCCGGCCGGGTACTGCCTTCTCGCGCGACGACCTGCTCCAGCAGGTGTGGGGCTGGGCCATCGGGGACCAGTCGACGGTCACCGTCCACGTGCGGCGGCTGCGGGAGAAGGTCGAGCGGGACCCGCGGCGGCCGGAGCGGCTGGTGACGGTGTGGGGCGTGGGCTACCGGTGGGAGGCAACCGATGACGGGTGACCAGGTGCGGATCGTCCTCGTCGCGGCGGCGTGCGCGGCGGGGGTCGGTGCCGCCGGCCTGGTCGTCGCGTGGCTGCTGCGGCACCGGTCGATCCGTTGGCAGCTCGGGCTGATCGTCGTCGTCTCCATCGGCTCGGTGCTCGCCGGGGTGGTCGCGGTCTCGCGGATGATGTTCATCTCCGCGCACGACTGGGCGGTGGTCAGCCTGGTCGCCGGCGTCGCGGGGCTGGTGGCGCTCGTGGTCGCGCTCGCGCTCGGAGCCGCGATCGCGCACTGGTCCGGGGCGCTGCGCGACGCGGCGCGCACGCTCGACACCCACGGCACCTACGTCGCCGACCCGCGCGGCCCCAGCGAGCTCCAGGAGCTCGCCGCCGAGCTCGCCCGCACCAGCGAGCGGCTGGAGGAGTCGCGGCTGCGCGAGCAGCGGCTGGAGGAGTCCCGTCGCGAGCTCGTCTCGTGGGTCTCCCACGACCTGCGCACCCCCTTGGCGGGGCTGCGCGCGATGACCGAGGCGCTCGAGGACGGGATGGCCCCCGACCCCGAGCGCTACCACCGGCAGGTCCGGGCCGAGGTCGAGACCATGGTGCGGATGGTGGACGACCTCTTCGAGCTCTCGCGGATCCACGCCGGCGTGCTCCGGATCAGCCCGGAGCCGGTCGCGCTGGGCGACCTGGTGAGCGAGGCGATCGCGGGCGCCGACCCG
>JAEZKN010000446.1 GCA_023415395.1 Actinomycetes bacterium | reverse complement strand
GCCTCGGAGGTCGAGTGGGCCAAGGTCAGCAACGTGCACCCCGACGACTACGCCCGGATCGCCGCCGCGCGCGGACGGTCGGTCTCGGGCCAGGACCACGAGACGGTCGGCCGGGTCTTCGGGTCCTACGAGGAGGTCAAGCGCGGCCAGGGCCGGATGGACATGGAGGACGTCCTGCTGCTCACCGCCGGCATGCTCGCCGAGGACGAGCGGGTCGCCGCCCAGGTCCGCCGGCAGTACAAGTGGTTCGTCGTCGACGAGTTCCAGGACGTCTCGCCGTTGCAGTCCGCGCTGCTCGACCTCTGGCTCGGCGGGCGCGACGAGCTCTGCGTCGTCGGCGACCCCGCGCAGACGATCTACTCCTTCGCGGGCGCGAACGCCGACTACCTCCGCGACTTCCCGCGCAAGTACCCCGGCACCACCTCCGTCGAGCTGGTCCGCAACTACCGCTCGACGCCGGAGGTCGTGGACGCCGCCAACACCCTGCTGGCCGGGAGCCCCAGCCAGGGCGTGGAGCTCCGGGCCCAGCGGCCCTCCGGCCCGGCCGTGAGCTACACCCCCCGGCCCGACGAGGTCGCCGAGGCCGAGGCCGTCGCGGCCCAGATCCTGCGGCTGCGCGATGCCGGCCGCTCCCTCGGCGAGGTCGCGGTGCTCTTCCGCATCAACGCCCAGTCGGAGTCCTTCGAGGAGGCGCTCGCCGCGCGCCGGCTGCCCTACGTCGTCCGCGGCGCCGCGCGCTTCTTCGAGCGGCCCGAGGTGCGTGAGGCGGTGACCCGCCTGCGCGGCGCGGCCCGCTCCGGCGCCGGTGACGTGGCCGAGGACTGGGTCGACGTCGTCCGCGCGACGCTGGCGGGCATGGGCTGGACGTCCGAGGCGCCGACGGCTCGCGGCCAGACGCGGGACCGGTGGGAGTCCTGGCAGGCGCTGGTCGACCAGGCGGCCGAGTTCGCCACGACCCACGCGCAGGGCGACCTGAATGCGTTCGTCGACGACCTGGACCGCCGCGCCGCCGAGCAGCACGCCCCGGTGGCCGAGGGCGTCACGCTGGCGACCTTCCACGCCGCCAAGGGCCTGGAGTGGGACAGCGTGTTCCTGTGCGGCCTCCAGGACGGCACGCTCCGATCACCTACGCCGACACCCCGGCGGCCGTCGAGGAGGAGCGCCGGCTGCTCTACGTCGGCATGACCCGGGCCCGCGTCGACCTGCACCTGTCGTGGGCGTCGGCGCGCAACCCCGGGGGCCGCGCCGCGCGCAAGCCCTCACGGTTCCTCGACCCGCTGCTGCCCGACGACGCGCGCGGCCGCCCCGAGCAGCCGCGCTCACGCAAGGTCGCCAGCTGCCGCGAGTGCGGCAAACCCCTGTCGACCGGTGCGGAGAAGAAGCGCGGCCGGTGCGCGGACTGCCCGGCGTCCTACGACGAGGAGCTGTTCGACCGGCTCCGCGAGTGGCGCAAGGAGCGCGCGGGCGAGGAGAGCGTGCCGGCGTTCGTGATCTTCACCGACGCGACGCTCCAGCTGATCGCCGAGCACAAGCCGCGCACGCCCCAGGCGCTGCTGCGCATCAGTGGCATCGGCCGGTCCAAGCTCGACCGCTACGGCGAGGACGTGCTCGCCCTCGTGGGATGACGTGCTCCGGAGGGGCGTGGGAAAAAAATTCCGAGAAATACCCATAAAACCCTTTGCCCATTACCGCCGGGAGCCGATAGGTTTCCGGTCAAGCAGATCCATGCGCTCACGATCCTGGCACGATCGGCGCCCGACTCACCGAAGGAGGTGGCCCTGATGAACAGCACCAAGCTCTGGAAGACGGCTCAGACCCCGTCGGCCTTTGGCATGCCCATTTCCGGTCACTCCTACGGCGTGACCCCGCGTGCCACCGATGTCTGCGCTGCCGCTGCGACGGCCCTCGTCGTGCGCGAGCGCGCCGTCATCGCGGCCGCCACGGGCGCCCACACGGGTGACGCGGGTGTTGCCGCGTCCGACTTCCCGGGGACCAGTGCCTGGAGACCACCGACCTGTTGAGAACCAACAGCATCGGCAGCCTCCAGGCCGCGGAACCCGAACCGGGATCCGCGGCCTTTCTGTTTCTTCGGGACAGATCTTCCCCGCACCGAACCGCACCACCCACAGCGATCAGGTCAGAGAAGGAGGTGAAACATGCCCATCAGTGAACTCGTCCGCACCGATGGGGCCCTGCCGATGTCGTCCACGGACGTCAGCCTCGGGGTCCTCCACGACCAGGCGAGCCAGGTCGACGACGACCTGCTGCCCTGTCGGGCCAACAACCCGGAGCTCTGGTTCGCCGAGTCCCCCGTCGACGTGGAGGCCGCCAAGGCGCTCTGCCAGGAGTGCCCGGTCCGGACGCTCTGCCTCGACGGGGCCCTCGAGCGGCGTGAGCCCTGGGGCGTCTGGGGAGGCCAGCTCTTCCTCCAGGGCGTCGTGATCCCGCGCAAGCGGCCTCGCGGCCGGCCCCGCAAGAACGAGGTCGCCGCCTAGCCGACGACCAGCACCACCCCGCACCACCGTCCAGCACCTCTTTCGACAACGACGTCAAAGGAAGCACCGCCATGAACATCAACCACGACTACCTGGCTCGCGCTCACGTGAGCGCCCGCCTCGGTGACGCCCAGCAGGCGCGCCGCGGTCACCAGCTGGTTCACGCGATCCGCGCCGGCCGCCGTGCCGAGCAGCTCGCCCAGCAGGCCCGGTTGGCCCTCGCCCGGTCGCTCTGAGCGCACCGCCGAACGCAGAAAGCACGGACACCGATGTACCAGACCACCCACCTGAACGGACGTACCGACATGACGCTCATGCATGAAGACCTGGCTCGCGCGCAAATGGCCGCGCGCCTGGGAGAGGCGCAGCAGCTCCGGCGTGGTGCCCAGATGGCCCGCGCCCGCCGACTCAGCCGCAAGGCGGAGAAGGCTGCACAGGACGCTCGCCTGGCCCTGGCCCGAGCCCTGTGACGACACCGCACTGACCTGATCGCGGGTGTCTGAGAGAGCGAGAGCCCCGCCCCCCCCCCCGG
>JAEZKN010000439.1 GCA_023415395.1 Actinomycetes bacterium | reverse complement strand
GGGCTCGGAGATGGTGTATAAGAGACAGCCGCGAGGGTGTTGGCCACGTTGAAGTCGCCGGCGAGCGGGCAGCCTGCCGGCAGGCGGGCACCGTCCGGCGTGACGACCGTGAACGTGGACCCGTCGGCGCGCAGCTCCACGTCCTCGACCCGCCAGTCCGCGTCGCCGCTCGCGCTGCCCGGCATCGTGCTCGGCCGAGCGCTGAAGGTGCGCACCGGGAGCACGGTCTCGCCGACCAGCCGGCGGCCGTGCTCGTCGTCGATGTTGACCAGCGCCAGACGGGCGCGCTCGGGGGTGAGGAGCGAGGCCTTGGCGCGGTAGTAGTCCTCGACGTCCGCGTGGAAGTCGAGGTGGTCGCGGCCCAGGTTGAGGAAGACCGCGACGTCGAAGACGACGCCGTCGACGCGCCCCATCACCAGCGCGTGGCTGGAGACCTCCATCGCGCAGGCCGCGACGCCGCGCTCACGCATCATCGCGAAGAGCCCGTGCAGGTCGGGCGCCTCGGGGGTGGTGAGCGTGGTCCTGACGTCCTCGCCGGCGACGCGGGTGCCGACGGTGCCGATCGCCGCGGCGGTCACCCCCGCGGCGGCCAGGCCGCTCTCGAGCAGGCGCGTGGTGGTCGTCTTGCCCTGGGTGCCGGTGACGCCGATCATCCGCATCGCGCTCGCGGGCTCGTCGTAGACGAGGGCGGCGAGCCGGCCGAGCACCGCCCGCGGAGACTCGACGACCAGCACCGGGACGTCGACGGTCGCACGCTCGGCCCCGGCGGGGTCCGTCAGGACCGCCACCGCGCCGGACCCGACGGCGGCGTCGGCGAAGTCGATGCCGTGCGCCCGGGCACCGGGCAGGGCGGCGTAGAGGTCACCGGCGCGGACGCGCTGCGAGGACAGCGACAGGCCGCTGACGGTGACGGCGCTCACGTCCCCGCGCACGTCGGCGTCGAGCCACTCCGCGAGGGTCGCGAGCGGCGTCCGCGGGGGGCTCGTGGGCCGGGTGGAGTCGCTCACCACGTGAACCTATCCCTCGTGGTCCCTCACCACTCCACGGGGAGTCGCGAGGGCCGCGTCCCAGTGGGCGGGACGGCGTACCGCTTGAGCGCGTAGCTCATGACCTTGGCGAAGGCGGGACCGGCGACCGAGCCGCCGCCACCGCCGTTGCCGGGATTCTTGACGACGACGTAGACGGTGAAGCGCGGGTCGTCGGCGGGCGCGAAGCCGGCGAAGGAGACGTCGAAGGTGCCGTCGTAGCAGCCGCACTCCTCGCCGGTGGCCTGGGCGGTGCCGGTCTTGCCGGCGACGCGGTAGCCCGGCACGGCGGCGCCGGGGGCGACGCCCTCCTCGGGGTCGAGCACGCGCTCCATCATCAGCGCGGTCTGGCGCGCCGCGTCCTCGCTGACCACCCGCCGCTTGGTGGTGGTGTCGGTGCCGACCACCCGGCCGTCCTCGGTGGTGACGGAGCCCTGGATCAGGCTCGGCGAGACGCGGACCCCACCGTTGGCGATGGTGTTGATGGCCGCGGCCATCTGCACGCCGTTGACGGCCAGCGTCTGGCCGAAGGCGATGCGGTCCTTCATCTGCGGGGTCCACGCGCCCTTGGCGGGGAGCAGGCCCTGGCTCTCGCCGCGCACGCCGATGCCGGTGCGCTGGCCGAGCCCGAAGAGGCGCAGGTAGTCGTAGAGGGTGCCCGAGGACACCTTGTCGGCGGCGAGGACGGTGCCGATGTTCGACGACTTCGCGAGCACGCCGGCCAGCGTGAGCCGGATCGTCTCGTGCGGGAACCAGTCGTTGATCGGCCGGTCCTGGCGCTGCAGCTGGGGCGGCACCGTGATCCGGGTCCGCGGGGTGACCAGGCCCTCGTTGAGGAGCGCGCTCATCGTGAGGACCTTCTCGACCGAGCCCGGCTCGTAGACGTCCTGCATGGCCCGCGAGCCCAGGTCCTCCTTGGGCGCGTCGGTGGGGTCGTTGGCGTCGTAGGTCGGGTCGTCGGCCAGCGCCAGGAGCTCCCCCGTGCGGCTGTCCATCACGACGATGAAGCCCGAGTCCGCGCGCGCGTCCTCGACGGTCTGCCGCAGGACCCGCTGGGCGTACCACTGCAGGTCCAGGTCGATGGTCGTCTGCAGGTCCTGCCCGTCGACCGGCTTGGTGACGGTGTTCTCCCCCAGCGGGATGCGGTTGCCGCCGCCGACCTCGTAGCGGGCCGACCCGTCGGTGCCGGAGAGCACGTCGTCGAAGGTGCGCTCGAAGCCGGCGAGGGCCTCGTCGGTGCCCAGGAAGCCGATCAGGTTGGAGGCGACGTCTCCGGCCGGGTAGTCGCGCAGCGGGTCGCGCTGGGTGAACAGCCCCTCGTAGCCGGCCCGCTTGGCCGCCGCGACCACCTCGGTCGCGTGCGTCGCCGGGACCCGCCGGGCGATGTACTCGTAGCGGCTCCCCTCCTCGCGCAGCTTCGCCAGCGTCGAGGCGTAGTCGACGTCGAGACGCTTGTAGAGGAACCGGGCGAGCTCGGTCGCGTGCTCGCTGGTGAGCGCCGGGTCGGCGATCACCATCAGGCCGCTGATCGAGCCGGCCAACGGCTCGCCGTTGCGGTCGAGGATGTCGCCGCGCTCGGCCGGCAGGTCGACCTCCACGAGACCCTCGGCGGCCGCCATCGCGGCGTACGACTTGGGATCGAGGCCCTGCAGCTGCACCAGCCGGGCGCCGAAGACCGAGAGCACCATCGCGATGATCACGAACCCCACGCGCAGCCGCAGCTGCGGCGATCCGCGGCGGGAGCCGCGCGGCGGGCGGGACGGGGGCACAGCTGCTCGTTTCTGCTGTCGGGTCGGGCGACGGTGCTGGTGGGACGGGTGTGACTACCGGCGATTCTCGCCGCGCGCGGGCCCGTTTCCGCGGTTCTGACGGCCCGTGTCGCGGGTTGTTTGGGTGGCGGGGACCTCGACGATGGTCGGCGAGGGGTTCAGCAGGGCCGGCTTCTTCGGCGGGAGCGGGTTGATCCGTAGCGCGTTGCACGAGCCCGCCGCCACCGGCTCACCGGACACCTCCGCACTGCCGAGCTGGAGGAACGCCGGGTTGCACGACTGCACCATGCCCAGCCGCGCGGCCGCGTTGGCGATGCGCTGCGGGTTGCGCAGCCGGTCGAGGTCCATCTCCAGCGCCTGCTGGCGCGCGGTGAGGGTGCTGGCCTGGCTCTCGAGGGCGGTCGCCGCGAACGACGCCTGCTGCATGGAGGTGTTGAAGAGGAGGAGACCGACGACGCCGCCGAGCAGCACCATCGAGACGAGGGCGACGAACGGCATCCGCGAGGCGCGGGTGCGGCGCCGGGGGACGACGGTGAGGCGGGCCCGCTCGACGGCGACCTCCGCGATCCGGCTCGTCCTCGTGCGGATCTGTGCGGCAGTGCTGCTCATGCGGAAACCCCTCCCTGGGTGACACGCTCGATCGCCCGCAGCCGGACCGAGGCTGCGCGCGGGTTCTCGTCGATCTCCTCCGGGGTCGCCTTCTCGGCGCCCCGCGTGACCAGGCGGAGGGCCGGCTCGTGCCCCTCGGGCACGAACGGCAGGTCCTCCGGGACGTCGGACCGCGTGGCGGCCGTGAACGCCTGCTTGACCAGCCGGTCCTCCAGCGAGTGGTAGGACTCGACCACGACGCGGCCGCCGACCGAGATCGCGTCGATCGCGGCGGGGATCGCCCGGCGCAGGACGGCGAGCTCGTCGTTGACCTCCATGCGCAGCGCTTGGAACGTCCGCTTCGCCGGGTGGCCACCGGTGCGCCGGGCGGGCGCCGGGATCTCGGCGTAGAGCAGCTCGACCAGGCGCGCCGAGGTCGTGAACGGCTCCTTGGCCCGCTCGCGCACGACCGCACCGGCGATCTTGCGGGCGAACTTCTCCTCGCCGTACTCCCGCAGGACGCGGGCCAGGTCGGCCGCCTCGTAGGTGTTGAGCACGTCCGCAGCGGTCATGCCCTCGCTGCCCATCCGCATGTCGAGTGGCGCGTCCTCGGCGTAGGCGAAGCCCCGCTCGCGGACGTCGAGCTGCATCGAGGAGACGCCGAGGTCGAAGAGCACACCGGCCACCGACGGCAGGCCCAGGTCGTCGAGGACCTCGGGGATCTCGTCGTAGACCGCGTGCACGCCGGTGAAGCGCTCGGCGTACGGCGCGAGCCGCTCGCCCGCCAGGGCCAGCGCCTGCGGGTCCCGGTCGACGCCGACCACGCGGACGGCGTCGAAGCGCTGGAGCACGGCCTCACTGTGGCCGCCGAGCCCGAGCGTGGCGTCGACCAGCACGGCGCCCTCGCGCTCGAGCGCAGGCGCCAGGAGGGCGACGACCCGGTCGAGCATGACCGGGACGTGGGAGGGGCTGCTCATGTCAGGCCTGACGCGCCAGGACGGCCAGGAGCAGGAAGCAGGCCGCGACGCCGACGGAGACGGCCGCCGAGAAGGCCATCAGGGCGGCGGCGTCCCGAGCCTGGTGGCGGACCCGGCGTGCCGGGCCCTCCTCCTCGACCGGAAGCTGCGCGATGCTCATTCGACCCTCGACCCACGTTGTGTGCTTCGTCCCGGAAAATGTGGCGATCCGCCTGACCAGGTCCCTGCCCGCTCCCGTGGCCGCTGCCAGGGGAAGTGCCACCTGGAACCGGGGAAGGTGCCCCAGGTGACGCGGGAGCGGGCTCGAGACCTCGTCCTGCGGATCGCTGTGCTGTTGTGGCGCTGGTCCTGCTGGTGCCGCTGGTGCTGCTGGTCCGGCTAGTTCTGCTGCGCCGGGTTGGGCTGCTCGTCGAGCTCGGCGAACTTCGCCTGGGCGCCGGCCGAGTACTCCTGCCAGCGGGTCGGGTTCCAGATCTCGATGCGGTCCATGACCCCGATCACGACCACGTCACGGTCGAGCCCGGCGTACTCCCGCAGCGAGGCCTGGATGCCGATCCGGCCCTGCTTGTCCAGCGAGCCCTCGTCCGCGCCGGCGAAGAGGATGCGCGCGTAGTCACGCGCACCCCGCACCGTCAGCGGCGTGCTCTGGGCCCTGCGGGCCTCCTCCATGAAGACGTCCGTGGGCCACACGACCAGGCAGTTCTCCTGACCTTGTGTCACCACGAGCCCCTCCGCGAGTCGGTCCCTGAACTTCGCCGGGAGGAAGAGCCGCCCCTTGTCGTCGAGCTTCGGGGTGTAGGTGCCCATGAAGAACATCGGGCCACCTCCAGTCCGCGCCGCCCGGAGACGAGGGCACTTCCTCCACTTCGCCCCACTCTACGCCACTTTCCCCCACCGTCAACCATCTCACGCGTGTCTTTCCCACCGATCCGGGCGATTCCGGCGTCGCCGCACCCCCGCGTCGCTCCGCGTTTGCGCAGGTCAGCCACGGGTGGTGGCCGGTGGTGGACCGGTGGGGAGCGCGGGTGGGGCGTGGTGGGGTGGAAGGTGGGGTGGAGGGTGGGGCGTGGGATCGCCGGACCACCCGCAACCCACCCGCAACCAAAACGTGTCCGCCGGAGTCGAACGCAGCGGCGGCGGGCGACGTAGGTTTCTGCGGCACGACTACGGTGGGACACCACGTGGCGCGGATCACGTGGGGCGATGTGGAGAAGGGCGGCACAGGTGGCGGAGCACGGGGCGGACCTGCAGACACTGGCGCGGGTGGTCGG
>JAEZKN010000436.1 GCA_023415395.1 Actinomycetes bacterium | reverse complement strand
GCCGAGGAGTACGCCGGGCGGGAGTCGCTGTGGCCGCTGCACGCCCGGGTCCGCCGGTTGCTCGAGCGGATGGGCGAGCCCGCCCGTCCGGTGCTGAGCGAGGCGCTGGCCGCGCTGACCGCGACGGAGCGGCGCGTGGCCCGACTGGCCGCGACCGGCCGGACCAACCGGGAGATCGCCGGTGAGCTGGTCGTGACCGTCAAGGCCGTGGAGTGGCACCTCTCCCACGTCTACCGCAAGCTCGGCATCCGCTCCCGTGCCGGCCTGGCCGGGACGCTCGGGCCGGCCTAGAGCTCAGTCGAGCGGGTGGGCGAGCTCGTCCTGCGGCAGCCGGGCCGCCACGATCGTGACGACCGCCGCCACCACCGGCACGACGCCGGCGATGAAGAAGGTGGCGCGCAGCCCGATCGCCTCGGACACCGGGCCGGCGAAGGCCATCGAGAGCGGCATCAGGCTGATGGAGACGAAGAAGTCCAGCGACGCGACCCGGCCGAGGAGGTGCGGCGGCACCCGTCGCTGCAGCAGCGTGCCCCAGATGACCATCGGCGCGGAGAAGAGGATGCCCAGCGCGAACGCCGCCGCCACGACCTGCCAGATCGCGGTCGCGACGCCCATGACGACGAACGGCAGCGCGCCGACGCCCCACAGCAGGTTCATCACGGTGAGGTAGCGGCGCGGCATCCGGCGCGACGCCATGGCCAGCGAGCCGACCGCGCCGCCGATGCCGAACGCCGCGAGGACCTTGGCGTGGTCGCCGGGCCCGCCGCCGAGCCGGTCCTTGATGAGGAACGGCACCAGCACCTCGAGCGGCCCCATCATCACGAAGACCATCACCGAGGCGAAGAGCAGCGTGGCGAGCAGCCACGGCGTGCGCCACATGTACGCGAAGCCCTCGCGCAGGTCGTGGAGCACCGACGCGGGGTCGCCGCCGTCCTCGCGACGCACGGGTGTCCGGGGCACGGTGCTCAGCGCGAGCAGCCCGGCCAGCGACGACAGCGCGGCGATGGTCAGCGCGGCGCCGGGTGACGCGGCGCCGACCACGGCGCCCGCCACGGCCGGCCCGACGGCCTGGCCGACGGTCGGGCGGACCATGCCCTCGAAGCCGTTGACCTGGAGCAGGTCCTCCTCGGGCACCAGCGCGGGCAGCCAGGCGGAGTAGGCCGGGTAGTAGAACGCCATCGCCGCGCCGATGAGGAAGCCGACCGCGCCGAGGTGCCAGACCAGCGTGACGTCGACGAGCGAGAGCGCCGCGACCGTGCCCATGCAGAGGAACTCGATCGCCGCGACGCCGAGCAGGATGACCTTCTGCGGCACCCGGTCGGCGACCACGCCGCCGAGCAGCGCCGGCAGGATCACGCCGATCGCGCTGGCCGTGGCGACGACCGAGAGCTGGCCGGGGCCGCCGCCGATCCGGATGACCTCCCAGACCAGCCCGACGGTCCACACGCCGCCGGCGAAGGTCGCGAGGACCAGCGCGATCGCCAACCGCCGGTAGGCCGCGTGCCGGAAGGGGTGGAGGGCGCGCGGCAGTCGCCGACCCGCCTGCGGCTCCTGGACCTCGGTCATCGCTCCTCCTCGGGGCAAGTCTGGAGGAGACGACCGAGATCTCCCACTGAATTCACCGCCCCATCGCACGACCTCAAGCGCGGTTGAGGTCAACCCGCCCGACCGCCGTGTCGAGCCAGCGCAGCCAGTCGCCGTGCCCGTGGGTGCGGCCGACCGCCCGGCCGTCGACGCCGAGCACGAAGCCGCGGTCCTCCCCGAGCTCGGCGGTCGCGGTCACGGCGGGCAGCACCTTCGGCGCCTCGTTGCTCACCCAGTGGCAGCGGCCCTCGCCGACCAGCCCGGTCATCAGCTCCTGGAAGCGGTCCCGGTCGCTCGGGGAGAGGTACGCCGCCACCGCGCTGTGGAACACCACGACCGTCCCGTGCCGCCCGGCCTCGTCAACCAGGGCGGGCAGCTCCTCGAGGAGGTCGCCGCGCACGATCCGGGGCGGGGCGGAGCGGGCGACCTCGATCGCCCGGGCCAGGCGCTCGCGGCGCTCGTCGTGCTCGGGCCAGACCAGGTTCACCAGCCAGCGCATCTGGTCGGCGTCGGTGACGTCGAGCGGGTTGAGGTCGATCCCCGCACGCCAGGCGACGTCCGGCACCGCCACTGGCAGCGGGGCCGGGCCGGAGACCCGGGCGGTCAGCAGCGGGCCGGTCCCGACGGGGGCGCCGCCCCAGCCGTAGGAGTAGCGGTCGGGGAAGAGGTTGAGCCCGGCGCTCGCACCGGCCTCGATCAGTGCCAGCGGTCCGGGGAAGGTCGCGAACGCCGGCACGAGCGTGGCCAGCCGGCCCACCTCGTTGGTCTGCGTCGAGCGCGCCAGGATCGTCGCGACGATGCTGCCGTCGTCGCCGAGCAGGGCGTCGCGCAGGCCGGCGTACGGACCGGGAGCGGGCACACCGTGCCACCGTGCGGCGGCGAAGACGATGTTCGGCTGCTGCTTGGGCAGCGGCAGCCGCGCGAGCCAGGCGAGCACCTCCGGGTCCTCGGCGACCCGGGTCGCCCAGTCCTCGAAGCAGGGCGAGTAGCCGCGCGCGTCGAGGGCGAGCTCGCGGTACTGATCGGCAGCGGCGGCAGTGAGGTCCACGACGCCATTCTCGATTCCCGCCCGCGGACCTCCTCCGATGGGCCACCATTCTGGGCATGAGGACCTTCGGGGGGCGAAGGGCGGTGACGCGCGCCACCATCGCGGTGACGCTGCCGCTCGCCCTGCTCAGCGCCCTCCTCAGCGCCTGCACGGGCGCCCTCGACCAGGCCCACACCGTGCAGACCCACCTCAACCGGATCGACGAGGTGACCAGCGCGAAGGTCGCCACCCCGTCGGTGGACACCGGCGCCGCGATCACGGTGACCTACCACGACGCCGACTCGCCGCGGGAGCTCGGCCGCCTGGTCGCCGCGATCGACCGGGTGGCCGACGAGCAGGACTACCCGTCGTACCGCCTCGACCTGGTGCCGGCCGCGAACGACGCCGACCGGCTCATGGTCGACGACCGCTTCGCCCGCAGCCCCGACGCGGAGGCGGTGCTCGCCAACTGGTTCGCGACGACGGCGGCACTGCTGGGCGACGTCCGCTACCGCTTCGAGTCCGGCGAGGAGTCGATCGAGCTCGACTCGGGCGCCGGGATCCTGCATGACGTCGGCGAGGCCAGCCGGATCGGCTACGGCTTCGACGGCACCGTGTGGACGTTCCGGGCCGGCGACAGCGCGTTCGTGGTCGAGGGCCGGGTCGCTCCCAACGACGTCCTGCTCTTCCAGGGCACCCAGCGCACCGTCGCCTCGGGGGTGCTGCCCGCCCCGGCGTCGACCTGGCGGCTCGAGCGCCGCGACCGGCACGTGCTCCTCGACCTCCGCGTCGGCTTCCCGGGCGGCGCCGTCGAGCCGCCGCGGCTCACCGTCGCGCGGTACGGCGAGGACGTCGAGCGCCTCGCGGGCGCCGCGATGGCCGCCGTGGGGGTCGCCGCCCTGCCGGTCACCCTGCGGCTGGTCAACCCCGCCCCGGGGGGCAACGACGTCTTCGGCTTCTGGTCCTCCGACGACCGCCCCGTGCGCGGGCGCGACCCGCTGTCCCGCGGCTGGGACGCGTGGCTGGTGCGGCTCGCGCGCGCCCAGGCCTGAGCCGGGCCCCGCGCCTCAGTCCGCGGGCAGGGCGACGTACGTCGTCTCGAGGTACTCCTCGATGCCCTCGAAGCCGCCCTCGCGGCCGAAGCCGCTCTGCTTGACGCCGCCGAAGGGCGCGGCCGGGTTGGAGATCAGGCCGGAGTTGATGCCGACCATGCCGAAGTCGAGCGCCTCCGCGACCCGGATCGTGCGCGCCAGGTCGCGCGTGTAGACGTAGGACGCGAGGCCGTACTGGGTCGCGTTGGCCTGCCGGATCGCCTCGTCCTCGGTCTCGAAGGTCGTGATCGGCGCGACCGGGCCGAAGATCTCCTGCACGTTGATCTCGGAGCCGGCGGGGACGTCGAGCAGCACGGTCGGGGGGTAGAAGTAGCCCGGGCCGTCCGGCGCCGTGCCCCCGGTGACGACGCGGGCGCCGTCGTGGACGGCGTCGGTGACCAGCTGGCGCACGCCCTCGACCGCCTTCTCGTCGATGAGCGGACCGACGTCGACGCCGTCGTCCTGGCCGCGGCCCACGGTGAGCCCGCCCATCCGCCGGGCGAGCTTGTCGGCGAACTCCTCGGCGACCGAGCTGTGCACCAGGAAGCGGTTGGCGGCAGTGCACGCCTCCCCCATGTTGCGCATCTTGGCGACCATCGCGCCGTCGACCGCGGCGTCGACGTCCGCGTCCTCGAAGACCAGGAACGGCGCGTTGCCGCCGAGCTCCATGCTCAGCCGCTGCAGCTGGTCGGCGGACTGGCGGACCAGGATCTTGCCGACGCCGGTCGAGCCGGTGAAGCTCACCTTGCGCAGCCGGTCGTCGGCCTGCAGCGCCTCGCTGAACTCGCCGGTGTGACTGGTGGTCACGACGTTGAGCACGCCCCTGGGCAGCCCGGCCTCCTCCAGCAGGACGGCCAGGGCGAGCATGGTCAGCGGCGTCTGGCTCGCCGGCTTCACGACCATCGTGCAGCCGGCGGCGATCGCCGGCCCGATCTTGCGGGTGCCCATGGCCAGCGGGAAGTTCCACGGCGTGATGAACAGGCAGGGGCCCACGGGCTTCTTGATCGTCAGCAGCCGCGAGCCGCCCGCGGGCGCCTGCATCCAGCGCCCGTGGATCCGGACGGCCTCCTCGGAGTACCAGCGGAAGAACTCCGCGCCGTAGGTCACCTCGCCCCGGGCCTCGGCGACGGTCTTGCCCATCTCCAGGCTCATCAGGTGCGCGAAGTCGTCGGCGCGCGCGGTGATCGCCTCGAACGCCGTGCGCAGGATCTCGCCGCGCTGCCGCGGCGGCGTCCCCGCCCACGCGGCCTGGGCCTCGACCGCGGCGTCGAGCGCGTCCATGGCGTCGTTGATCGACCCGTCCGCGACGTCGGTGAGCACCGAGCCGTCGGCGGGATCGATGACGTCGAGGCGCTTGCCGCCCTCGGCCTCGCGCCAGGTGCCGCCGATGTAGAGCCCGCGCTGGTCGGGGCCGAGCAGGTCGAGTCCGTTCATGGGCCCATCTTGCACCCCCGGCCCAGCGCCTCGCCGAGCTCGTGGGGGAGGAAACGCTGACAGGCCACCACCGATCTGCGAGGCTAGGCAGGTCGACTTCGGAGGGAGCACCAAGGTTGTCGGCAAGAACCCCTTGCTGACCCCATGCAGCGAGGGGTTCGCCGCGTCCCGGGCCCGAGGGTCCCAGAGGGACCTCCAGCCCTTGCGCGCGGGGCGGACCGAGGAGTTTGCTCGGGAGCAGGAGGTCACCATGGCGGACAAGGGCGGCAGCAACCGGAGATCATCGGGCCAGGATCTGGCGGCGAGCAGCCCGGACCGGATCCGCAACGTGGTGCTGGTCGGGCCCGCGGGCTCCGGCAAGACCACCCTCACCGAGGCCCTGCTCGCCGCCTCGGGCGCACTCTCCCGCGCGGGCTCCGTGCGCGACGGCACGACCGTCACCGACTTCGAGGAGTCCGAGCACGCCCACGGCCGCACGATCTCCCTCGCGGTCGCGCCGCTGGTCCACGACGGCGTCAAGGTCAACCTCGTCGACACCCCCGGGTACGCCGACTTCGTCGGTGAGCTCCGCGCCGGCCTGCGCGCGGCCGACTGTGCGCTCTTCGTCGTGGCGGCCAACGAGGGCGTCGACGACGCGACCCGGTCGCTGTGGCGCGAGTGCGCCGCGGTGGCGATGCCGCGCGTCGTGGTCATCACCAAGCTGGACCAGGCCCGGGCCGACTTCGAGGGGGTGCTGCGCCAGGCCCAGGACGCGTTCGGGGAGAAGGTCGTGCCGCTCTACGTGCCGGTCCGCTCCGGCGCCGACGTCACCGGGCTGACCGGCCTCCTCGCGCCCGGCGACGCCGCCGAGGAGACCGGCCTGCGCGGCGAGCTGATCGAGGCGGTGATCGAGGAGTCCGAGGACGAGACGCTCATGGAGCGCTACGTCGGTGGCGAGGAGGTCGACGAGAAGGTGCTCGTCGAGGACCTCGAGCGTGCGGTGGCGCTGGCCGGCTTCCACCCCGTCGTCCCGGCCTGCTCGACGACCGGCGTCGGGTGCGCCGAGCTGCTCGACCTGGTCGTGCGCGGCTTCCCGTCCCCCGCCGAGCACCCCGCGCCGGACGTCTACCTGCCCTCGGGCGCCACTGCCGACCCGATCACCTGCGACCCCACCGGCCCGCTGGTCGCCGAGGTCGTCAAGACCACGAGCGACCCCTACGTCGGGCGGCTCAGCCTGGTCCGCGTCTTCTCCGGCACGCTGGAGCACGACCAGCCGGTGCACGTGTCCGGGCACTTCACGTCGTTCTTCGGCGCCGGCTCGGGCCACGAGGACCACGACGAGGACGAGAAGACCGGCGCGCTGTCGCACGTCTTCGGCAGGCAGCTGTGCCCGGCCGACCGGGTGGTCGCGGGCGACATCTGCGCGATCGGCCGGCTGAGCCGGGCCGAGACCGGCGACACCCTCTCCAGCATCGACCAGCCGCGGGTGCTCAGGCCGTGGTCGCTGCCCGAGCCCCTGCTGCCGGTGGCGGTCGTGGCGCGCACCAAGCAGGACGAGGACAGGCTGTCCCAGGCGCTCGCGCGGCTCGCGGCCGAGGACCCCTCGCTGCGGATCGAGAACAACCCCGAGACCCACCAGCTCGTGCTCTGGTGCCTGGGCGAGTCGCACGCCGAGGTGACCATCGAGCGGCTGACCGAGCGCTACGGGGTGCACGTGGACCAGGTGCCCTTCGTCGTGTCGCTGCGCGAGACCTTCGGCGCCCGCGCCAGGGGGCTGGGCCGGCACGTCAAGCAGTCCGGCGGCCACGGTCAGTACGCCGTGTGCACGATCGAGGTCGAGCCGCTGCCTGAGGGCACGGGGTTCGAGTTCGTGGACAAGGTGGTCGGTGGCGCGGTCCCGCGTCAGTTCATCCCGAGCGTCGAGAAGGGCGTCCGGGCGCAGATGGAGAAGGGCTGCCGGCTCGGGCACCCGATGGTCGACCTGCGGGTGACCCTGCTCGACGGCAAGGCGCACAGCGTCGACTCCTCCGACATGGCCTTCCAGACCGCCGGGGCGCTGGCGCTGCGCGAGGCCGCCGCGGCCACGACGGTCACGTTG
>JAEZKN010000402.1 GCA_023415395.1 Actinomycetes bacterium | reverse complement strand
CGTGCTCGCCGACCTCGAGGTAGCGCTCGTAGGTCTGCTCGCAGTTGGTGCCGAGCACCGCGGTGTAGCCCTCGGCGGTCAGCACCTCCATCATCCGGCTCAGCGGGTCGTCGTCGGGGCGACGCCGGCCGAGACCGGGCATCGTCCACACCTGGGCCATCGACGGCGGCGCCTCGCCGGTGCGGAACCGGTCGTTGTCGTAGCCCATCGCGTCGAGCCAGGTGCCGATCGTCGCCTGGTTGACCTCGTAGGGCGCCACCGACTCCGAGCACTCCCCGAGCGCCTCGATCCGCGCGGCCTCGGCCATGATCCGGGCGTGGGTCTCGATACGCGCCTGCTCGTCCCTCGCAGGCGCTACTCGACCACCGAAAGCCTCGCTCATCGGGGCACCCTCGGCAGACCCATCCCGAACATCGCGATCAGCTCGCGCTGCACCTCCTGCACGCCCCCGCCGAAGGTGAGGACGAGGTTGCGCTTGGTCTGGCCGTCCAGGTACCTCATCAGCTGGTCCGTCTCCTCGTCCGCAGGGTCGCCGTAGCGGTGCACGAGGCCGACCAGGTCGGCCGCGAGGTGCTGCACCCGGTCGGCGGCGAAGACCTTCGACGACGACGCGTCGCCGACCGAGATCTCGCCCTCGGCCGCGGCGCGCGCGACCTCCCAGTTCAGCAGCTCGTTGACCCGGAAGACCGCGGTCACCTCGCCCATCACCCGGCGTACGTCGGGCGCGTCGATCACGCCCGCCTTCGTGGCCCAGTCCGCGACCCGGTCCCGCAGGCCCTCGATGCGGCCGGCCGGCCCGAGCATCACGCGCTCGTGGTTGAGCTGGGTGGTGATCAGCTTCCACCCCTGGTTCTCCTCGCCGACCAGCATGTCGACCGGCACCCGCACGTCGTTGAAGTACGTCGCGTTGACGTGGTGCGAGCCGTCCGCGGTGATGATCGGCGTGTGGCTGTAGCCCGGGTCCTTCGTGTCCACGATCAGGATCGAGATCCCACGGTGCTTGGGGGCGTCGGGGTCGGTGCGCACGGCGAGCCAGAGGTAGTCGGCCTGGTGGCCGCCGGTCGTCCAGAGCTTCTGCCCGTTGACGACGAAGTGGTCGCCGTCGCGGCGCGCGGTCGTGCGCAGCGAGGCGAGGTCGGTCCCGGCGTCGGGCTCGGAGTAGCCGATCGCGAAGTGCACGTCGCCGGCCAGGATCCGCGAGAGGAACATGTCCTTCTGCTTCTGCGTGCCGTAGCGGATCAGCGTCGGTCCGACGGTCTGCAGCGTCACCGCGGGCAGGTGCACGTCGGCGCGCTGCGCCTCGTTGGCGAAGATCGTCTGCTCGACCTCGCCGAGTCCGTGCCCGCCGTACTCCTTCGGCCAGCCGACGCCCATCCAGCCGTCGCTGCCCATCTGCTTGACCACGCGCTGGTAGGTCTCGCCGTGGCGGTCCAGGGCCATGTCGCGGTGCTCGCCCGAGGAGTGCAGGGTCTCGGCCAGCCCGGTGAAGTAGGTCCGCAGCTCGGCCTTGAGCGCCCGCTGGGACTCGGTCAGCTCGAGGTTCTTGGTGGTCGGGTCCTCGATCCGCACGTCCTCCGGCGCCGTGTCGAGCGCGTGCACGATGTCGGTGATCCAGGAGGAGTAGCGCGACATGGGGTAGGTGATGTCCACGCCCATGCCGCCGTGCAGGTGGTGGCAGGTGCGCATCGCGCCGGGCGCCTCGCGACAGACCCAGTACGCCGCCACCGCGAGGTCGTCCTGCCCGAGGTCGAGACCGGCGTCGAGCCCCTCCGCGACCCGCCAGGCGGCGTTCGCCGCCGCCAGGTCCAGGGTCCGCGAGGCGATGTAGACGTCGGCGATCTGCATCGCGACCGCCTGGAACTGCGCCAGGGCCCGCCCGAACTGGGTGCGTCCCTTGATGTAGTCCGCGGTCAGGTCGCGCGCGCCGGCGACCAGGCCGGCGGCGGTGAGGCACAGGCCGGCGGTCGCCAGCTCGCGGAGGAGCCGGGCGGCGCCGTCACCGGGCAGCAGCTCGGCGGGCGCACGGTCCAGGACCACGGTGTGCTGGGGGGCGCCGAGGCTGGACATGGTCTCCCGCAGCTCGACGCCCGGGCCCTGAGGGTCGACGAGCGCGACCACCGGCCCGTCGGCGGACGCGGCCGTGACGAGCAGGCGCTCGGCCCGGTCGGCGTAGGTCACGCCGATCTTGCGGCCGGTGACCGTGCCGTCGGCGTACGACGTCTCGGCGAGCTCGCGCAGCGCGGGCGTCAGCAGCGTCTCCCCCGAGGCGACGCCGGGCAGCAGGGACGCCCGCTGCTCGCCGGACCCGGTCGCGGCCAGGGTCAGCACGCCGCAGCAGAGCGTCTCCCAGACCGGCAGCCGGAGGGCGCGGTGGCCGCTCTCGCGCAGCAGCACCCCGACCTCGGTCAGGCCGAGTCCCTCCCCGCCCTGGTCCTCCGGCACCGGCAGCGCGAGCAGCCCGGCTGCGCCGAGGGCGCGCCAGGTCTCCGCGTCGTCCTCGCCGGCCCGGTCCAGCACCTCACGGACGACCGCACCGACCGCCTCGGTGGCCTCGCTGGCCTCGCTCACCTGCATCTCCTCGCCCGCGTTCGGGTACCTGCCGTGCGAAACTGTAACCTGTTCTACTCCAGGACGGTATGCCCGCCGACGTGAGGAACCCCCGTGATGCCCACCCCGCGCTCCGTCCTCAAGAACCGGGTCTACCTCCCCTACGCGCGCCTGCCCGCGGGCCGGATGGTCGACCTCGGGGGCCGCGGCGAGGCCTTCGTGACCGACACCCCCGGGCCGACTCCCGACGCACCGACGGTCCTGCTGCTGCACGCGGTGGGGTGCACCGGGCTGCTGACCTGGTTCCCCTCGATCGAGCCGCTCGCGCGGCGCTACCGGGTCGTGACGATGGACCAGCGCTGGCACGGACGGGGCATCCAGTCCGAGGCGTTCTCGCTGCACGACTGCGCCGACGACGTGGCGGCGCTCGTCGATGAGCTGGACCTGCGCGACGTCATCGTCACCGGCTTCTCGATGGGCTCGATCGTCGCCCAGCGGGTCTGGCGCCAGCACCCCGACAAGATCGCCGGGCTCGTGCTGTGCGCGACCACCGACCGCTTCCGCTCGAGCGTCACCGAGCGCCTCTTCCACGCGAGCATGGGAGCCGCGATGGGGGCGAGCCGCGGCCTGTCGCGCTCCCGGACGGCGGTGCGCGCGGCCCGGACCGCGGTGACCGCCCTCGACCTGCGCCCCAGCGACATGCACGACTGGGCACTGGCGGAGTTCCGCACCACCTCCCCCTGGGCGGTCGGCCAGGCCGTGGCCGCCCTCGGCCGGCACCACTCCCGGCCCTGGCTCGGCCGCATCGACGTGCCGACCGCGGTCGTGGTCACGCTCAAGGACAAGGTGCTCCCGCCGGACAACCAGATCGCCCTCGCGCGCCGGATCCCGGGCGCCACGGTCCACGACATCCCGGCCGGGCACGCCGCGTGCGTGCTCGAGTCCGAGCGCTTCGTCCCGGCCCTGCTCGAGGCGGTGGGCACGGTCAACGCGCGGCGGCGCGACGTCCGGCGGACTTCCCGCCCGACCGCCTGACCGGCGCGGGCTTCTGGTCGGCCACCACCGCGGCCTTGAGCGCCGCCAGCTCGGCCGGGAAGCGTTCGACCAGGTCCTGGACGTCCGGCAGGGACTCGCGGCAGGCGATGATCCCCACGTGCAGCTGGCCGTTGTTGGACATCACGGTCACGTTGAGCCCGGCGCCGTGGAAGACCGGGCCCAGCGGGTAGAGCCCCTCGATCCGCGCGCCCATGAAGTAGAGCGGCACCGGCGGGCCGGGGACGTTGGAGATCACCAGGTTGTGCACCACCGGGTGCCGCTCGGGCAGCCGCAGGCCGGCGTAGGCCCGCACGGCGAGACCGAAGGTGCGCGGTGCGGCGAACTCGGCCCAGTCCTGCAGGGTCTCCGCACTGATGGCGGAGTGGTGGTCCTTGGCGTGCTGGTTGCGCTCGGCGAGGTCGCGCAGCCGCTCGAGCGGGTCCTCGACGTCGGTCCCGAGCCTGGCGAAGAGCGCCGAGACCTTGTTGGCGCCGCCCGCACGTCGTGACTCCTCCCGCACCGACACCGGCACGGTCGCCAGCAGCGAGGACGACGGCAGCTCCTCGCGGTGCGCCAGGTAGGAGCGCAGCGCGCCGCCAGCGACGGCGAGCACGACGTCGTTGACGGTGGTGCCGGTGACCTTCTTGACCTGCCGGACGTCCTCGAGGTCCATGTCGGTCAGCGCCAGGGCCCGGTGGCCGGTGATGGTGCCGTTGAAGGACGTGCGCGGGGCCGAGAACGGCGCGGCCATCGCGGTGCCGGCCCGGGCCCGGCCGACGGTCTTGGTGATCAGCTGGGCCGACGGCGAGACCAGGCGTACGGCGTTCAGCGGCCGCGCCGCGAAGCCGAGCACGCCGCGGGCGAAGAGCTCGGGCCGGCCGGGCTCGTGCCCGCGCCGGGCCGGGGTGTCGCCCTCCGCGATCGGCGGCGCGTCGGCCTCGAGGCTGCACAGGTGCGAGATCAGGTTGGCGCCCGAGACGCCGTCGACCGTCGCGTGGTGCATCTTGGAGAAGACGGCCACCTTGTCGCCGTACCCCTCGATCACCCACATCTCCCACAGCGGCCGGGAGCGGTCCAGCGGCAGGCCGGCGAGGTGGCTGGTCAGCTCGACCAGCTCGCGGTAGCCGCCCGGCGTCGGCAGCGCGAGGCGGTGCACGTGCTTCTCGATGTCGAAGTGCGAGTCCTGCACCCAGATCGGGTGGTCGATGCCCATGGGGACGCGGCGCAGCTTGCGGGTGAACTCCGGCACGTCGCGGATCCGCCGCTCCAGCTCGCCGCGGAACGCGTCGAACGAGTAGCCCGCCGGCATCGTCGCCGGGTCCACCACGATCACGCCGCAGACGTGCATGAGCTGCTCGGGCGTCTCCAGGTACAGGAAGCTCGCGTCCAGGCCCGACAGGCGCTCCATGGCCCTCCCCCTTGCAAGTAGAACGTGTTTCACTTGTCAACGACGGCCGGACGCCGACGACACGGGTGACCGCGCCCTCATGCTCCTCCCCTCCTAGATTGGATGCCATGCCCTTCCTGCGTCGCCAGCTCGTGACCGCCGCCCTCACCGCGAACGCGATCCGGCCCCTGCCGGGCTACCGCGCCGGCATCCCGTCCTTCGCCGCCGGCTGGCTGACCAGTGAGCTGGCCCAGCACCTGTTCGCCCTCACCGCGGCCGACGCCGCGGCCCACGGGGTGCGGACCCGGCGCGGCCGGCGCCGCCGGGCCGGGCTGGCCCTGGCCACCGCCAACCTCGCCGGCCAGGCCTTCCTGCTCAACCAGGCCCGCCGGGTGCGGAAGGACGCGGAGGGCGCCCTGGTCGAGGGCATCGGGGCGGACTACCTCGAGCGCCTCGACGCGCTGCCCACCCCGGCCGACCTGGCCACGCCGTGGCGGCGCCTGGTCAACCCCTTCCGCATGCGCAGGACCGGGATCGTCGTGGAGAAGGACGTCCCCTACGCCCCCGAGCACGGCAAGCGCGGCCTGCTCGACATCTACCGCCCGGCCGAGCCGGCCCAGGGCGCACCGGTCCTGCTGCAGGTCCACGGCGGCGGCTGGACGATCGGCTCCAAGGACCAGCAGGGCATCCCGCTCATGCAGCACCTCGCGGCCAAGGGCTGGATCTGCGTGGCGATCAACTACCGGCTCGCACCGCGCGACCCGTTCCCCGCCCAGATCGTCGACGTCAAGCGGGCGATCGCGTGGATCCGCGAGCACATCGAGGAGTACGGCGGCGACCCCGCCTACCTCGCGATCACCGGCGGGTCGGCGGGCGGCCACCTGACCGCGCTGGCGGCCGTGACGCCGAACGACCCCGACTACCAGCCCGGCTTCGAGGACGCCGACACCAGCGTCGCCGTCGCCGTCCCCCACTACGGCGTCTACGACTTCGCCGGCTCCACCGGCCTGCGCAAGGCCGAGCTGATGCGCGACACCTTCCTCGCGCCGCGGGTCGTGCGGCGCACCTGGGCCGAGGCGCCGGAGGTGTTCGAGGCCGGCACGCCGCTGCTGCGCATCACCAAGGAGGCGCCGGACTTCTTCGTGCTCCACGGCGCACACGACACCCTGGTGCCGGTCGAGCAGGCCCGGCTGTTCGTGCAGCGGCTGCGCGAGGTGTCCGGCTCGACGGTCGTGTACGCCGAGCTACCCGGTGCCCAGCACGCCTTCGACGTCTTCCACTCGATCCGCAGCGCCCACGTGGTGCGGGCCATCGACCGCTACCTGCACTGGCACTGGAACGGCTGGCGCGCCGAGCAGGGTCAGTCGGCGAGGTAGGTCGTCCCGCCGATCGCCAGCACCACGGGTGCCGCGTCGTCGGTGGTGCGGCGCACGGTGAGCGTGACCTCGGCGCCGACCAGGCCCGCGAGCTCCTCGGCGTTGGTCTCGACGGTCGCGTCACCGTCGAAGTCCCCGAGCGCGGGGGCGGCGAGGTAGGCGGCGTCGCCCAGGTCGAGCACGGTGCCCTCCAGGCTCCAGACCGGTGCGGCGGCGGTCCCGCCCTGGGCGAGCACGCCGGTCACGGTCTCGGTGACCGGCTCGGGCTCCGGCTCCGGCTCGGGCTGGGGGCTCTTCGGCGGCTGCGGGTGGGGGTGCTGGTCCGGCCAGTCCTTGATGTCGCCCTGCTTGTCCTTGTCGCCCGGTCCCTGCTGGCCCGGCTGGCTCGGCTCCTGGTCCTGATGGCCGGGCTTGTCCCCCGGCTTCTGGCCGGGCTTCTGGTCGCCGCGCTGGCCACCACCCTGACCACCGTGCTGATCACCGTGCTGGTCACCGCCGGGCTCCGACGCCAGTGTCTGCGGCAGGCCTCCGGCCTCCAGCACCGAGGGCGGGGCGGGCGCGAGGTCGGGCAGGGCGTAGTGGCCGGTGCGGTAGTCGCGCTCGAGCGCGATCACCCGGCGGGCGTACTCCCGGGACGGGTTGTAGCGCAGCAGCGCGGCCTCGAGGCCGGCGCGCTCGGAGAGCGTGCCGGGCACCGCGCAGAGGTAGACGGCCGCACCGAGGGCCGCGTCGTCGAGGTCGTCCGCAGAGCGCTCGCCGTCGCCGTCGGCGTCCACGCCGACCGTCGCCCAGGTGGCGGGCAGGAACTGCATCGGGCCGACCGCGCGGTCCCACTTCTCGTCGCCGTCGACCAGCCCGGCGTCGGTGTCGGCGACCTTGGCGACCGGACCCTTGCCGTCGAGCGCGACGCCGCGGATGAGCGGCGTGGACACGCCGTCCTCGCCGAGCACCGAGCCGCCGTGCTGGCCGTGGTCGGACTCGATGCCCCCGATGGCGGCCAGCAGGGTCCAGGTGATGCCGCAGGTCTTGTCCACCTTCGCGGCGACCGAGGCCGCGCGCTGGTAGGCCGCGATCGCGGCGTCCGGGATCTCCTCGTCGCCGTGGGCGCCCGGCAGGACCGTCCGCTCGATGGCCAGGCGCGCGTTCGGCGTCGCAGGAAGCACCGGGAGAGTGGGGTCGGCCGGCTCGGCGGTCGTGACGAGGGTGTCGGTCGGGGCGGTCGGGAGGGTCGTCCGCGCCGCAGGGGCCGGCGCGCTGCTCGGATGGAGCGCGATCGCGACCGCCGCTGCGGTGAGCGAAGCGGTCAGGACGAGGCGAACGGGGCGGACGTGACGCATGGTCTGACCAGCGTAACCCGGGGGTCGGAACGCTGTACGCGAAACGAGACGAATGTGTAGTCGTTCACTTCACTTTTGGCCGGGGTTCACCGCGGCAGCCCCAGGATCCGCTCACCGGCCACGTTGCGCAGGATCTGCGTGGTGCCGCCCGCGATCGACAGGCACCGGGTGTTGAGCAGCTCCCCCACGTCGGCGCGGACCTGGTCGTCGTCGTCGACGAGCACCCGGTCACCGTGGAGCGCGGCGACCAGCTCGGCCCCGTCCTGCCGGGCGCGGACACCGAGCAGCTTGGCGACGCTCGACTCGGCTCCGGGCCCGTGGCCACCGAGAGAGCGCAGTGTCGAGCGCACACCGAGCAGGCCGCAGACCGTCGAGAGCGCGACCGCCCGGCCGACCCGGACGCGAGCGGCGGCCGAGACGCCGCCGGAAGCCAGCTCGACCGCGCGCTCGGTGCTGTGGTCGAGGCGGGCGGAGCCCATCGCGACCCGCTCGTTGGCCAGCGTCGTGCGGGCCAGCCGCCAGCCGTCGTGGACCGCGCCGACCACGAGCTCGTCGGGGACGAAGACCTCGTCGAGGAAGACCTCGTTGAACAGCGCCTTGCCGGTGATCTCGCGCAGTGGCCGAACCTCGATCCCGTCGCTGTTCCGCATGTCGACCAGGAAGTAGGTGATCCCCCGGTGCTTCGGCGCGTCCGGGTCGGTCCGGGCCAGGCAGATGCCCCAGTCGGCGCGCTCCGCGACCGAGTTCCAGACCTTCTGCCCGGTCAGCCGCCAGCCGCCCTCGACCCTCTCCGCCCTCGTGCGCAGGGAGGCCAGGTCCGAGCCGGCGCCCGGCTCGGAGAAGAGCTGGCACCACACCAGGTCGCCGAGCAGCGAAGGCCGGACGAACCGCTCGCGCTGCTCGTCCGTGCCGTGCTCGAGGATCGTCGGCAGCGCCCAGCCGGCGATCACGATGTCCGGCCGTCGCACCCCGGCGCGGGCGAGCTCCTGGTCGATCACGACCTGGGTGACCGCGTCGGCACCGAGCCCGTAAGGCGCCGGCCAGTGCGGCGCGAGGTAGCCGGTCTCGACCAGGCGCGCGCGCCGCTCCTCCTCCGGAAGCGCGGCGATGCCCGCGACGGTCTCGGCGACCTCGGGGCGGACCTCCGCGTCCCGCCCGTCGAGGTCGAGCTCGACCCGGCGGCGCACGCCGGCCACGGCGGCGGCGGTCAGTCGCTCGGCCGCGGCGTCGGAGTCCCCGGCGATCGCCCGCAGGGCCAGCGCCCGCCGCAGGTAGAGGTGGGCGTCGTGCTCGAAGGTGAAGCCGATGCCGCCGAGCACCTGGATGCAGGCCTTGGCGACCTCGACCGCGCCGTCGAAGGCCGTCTGGGCGGCGACGTCGGCGGCGAAGACCCACTGGTCGTGGTTCCCCCAAACTGGGGAGGGCATGGCGGCTGCGACGTCCCACGCGGCCGCCGTGACGGCCTCCGCGGTCTCGAGCATCTCGGCACACAGGTGCTTGACCGCCTGGAAGCTGCCGATCTTCTGGCCGAACTGCTCACGCACCTGGGCGTGCTCGACCGCGGTCGCCAGGCACCAGCGCGCGACCCCGGCCGCCTCGGCCGCCGCGAAGGTGACCGCGGTACGCCGCAGCAGGTCGGTCGTCAGGTCGGGAACGGCGACCCCGGCCCTCGCGTCGGCGACGGTGACGCGGCCGAAGCGGCGGGTCAGGTCGAGGCCGGCGGCAGTCCGGACCTCGACGGCCTCCCGCGGCAGCAGCCGCCAGCCGCCGTCGGTCTCGGCCAGCACGTGGGCGGCCGACGGCGCGTCCCAGAGCAGGCCGTCGAGGAC
>JAEZKN010000577.1 GCA_023415395.1 Actinomycetes bacterium | reverse complement strand
CCCCCGTTGCGGGTTGGCACCACACGGGGTATGTGCGGAAAGCCCACGCCGTCGAGCGCCGCATCGGCGCCGAAGTACACCGTGGCGCCGGTGAGCTGGACCAGCGGACCCTCCATCACGCCATTATCGAGGATCGTCGCCGCGACCGCCGCCTATCGTCGTCGCTCCGCTCGGACCACGATCATCCGCTGGACCACGATGAACGACAGCAGCATCAGCCCGACGATGATCCGGGTCCAGGACTGCTCGGCACCCTCGAACGCGATGACGGTCTTGATGACGCCGTAGACCAGCACGCCGATCACCGAGCCGAGCACGTAGCCGGTCCCCCCGGTGAGGAGGGTCCCGCCGATGACGACCGCGGCGATGACGTCGAGCTCGGTGCCGATGCCGTTGCGCGGGTAGCCCGCGCCGGAGTACGCCGTCAGCACGAGCCCCGCCAGCCCGGCGCACGCACCGCTGATGACGTAGACGGCGACCTTGGTCCGCGCGACCTGCAGGCCCATGAGGCGGGCCGACTGCTCGTTGCCGCCGACGGCGTAGATCGTGCGCCCGAAGCGGGTGAGCTGCAGGACGAGCGCCCCGACGACGGCGACCACGATCGCGAGGATGCCGGTCGGGGTGATGTACCAGTCCCCGAAGCGCCACCGGGTGGTCTGCAGCCAGAGGACCGACTCGTTCTCGACGCGGATCGAGTCGAGGCTGACGACGAAGGCCAGGCCGCGGGCGAGGAAGAGGCCGGCCAGCGACGCGATGAACGGCTGGACGTCGAAGTACTGCACGAGCACGCCGATGAGCAGGCCGATCGTGGCCCCGCCGAGCACGATCAGCGGCACGACGAGCATCGCGGACTGGCCGTCGGCGAGGAGCTGCGCGCACCAGATGCCGGTGAAGGCCATGACCGACCCGACGGACAGGTCGATGCCGCCGGTCAGGATCACGAAGGTCATCCCGACCGCCAGGATCACCAGGTAGGCGTTGTCGAGCAGCAGGGCGGACATGTTGCGCGGGGTGAGGAACTCACCGAAGTGCATCTCCGCACCCACCAGGAGCACCACGAAGATGAGCAGGGCGGCGAAGGTCGGCATCAGGGACGCGTGCCGGTCGACGAAGACCCGGGTCCGCTGGGAGACCGCGGCCCGGACGGGAGCGAGAGCCGTGCTCATGCGGCGACCTCCGCGTCGTTGCGGGCAGGGACGTTGCGGGTCCGCATGCCGCCGGTGATCCCGCGCGCGATCCGGTGCACCCGGGGTGACTGGATGAGCACGACGAGGATCACGACGAGGGCGAAGACGACCGGGGCCTGCGCGGAGGAGACGCCGAGGAAGAGCATTGTCGAGCGCAGCGTCTGGATGATGAGGACCCCGATGACGGTGCCGGCGATGGTGAACTTCCCACCCATGAGGGAGGTCCCGCCGAGCACGACGGCGAGGATCGCGTAGAGCTCGATGAACTCGCCCGCGGCGTTCGCGTCGGCGGCGCGGATGTTGGAGCTGTAGATGATGCCCGCGACGCCGGCCAGCGTGCCGCTGACGACGTAGGCGCCCAGGATGATGCCCCGCGAGCGGACGCCGGCCAGCCGGCTCGCCTCGGGGTTGATGCCGACGGCCTCGGTGAGCACGCCCAGCGCCGTACGCCGCTCGACGAGGGCGATCGCGGCGATCGCCGCGACCGAGATGAAGAAGGCGAACGGCAGGGCGAAGAGGTAGCCGGTCGAGACGAACTCCAGCGGGTCGGAGTTGACCGTGGTGATGAAGCCGTCGGTGATGAGCAGGGCGACGCCGCGCCCGGCGAGCATGAGCACCAGGGTCGCCACGATCGGTTGGATGTCGAGGACGGCGACCAGGAAGCCGTTCCAGACGCCGAGGAGGAGGGCCACCCCCACGCCGACACCCATCGCGACCAGCACCGTCGAGACGCTGCCGGGGTTGCTCGAACCGTCGATGATCGTGAGCGTCACCGCGCCGGACACGGCCATCACCGCACGGACCGACAGGTCGATGCCGCGGGTGGCGATCACCAGCGTCATGCCGAGCGCGACCAGCATGAGCGGCGCGCTGTTGCGCAGGATGTCGATGAGCGCGCCGTAGAGCTCGCCGTCGCGGACGGTGACCTTCACGAACTGCGGCCGCACCGCGGTGTTGACCACCACCAGCGCCAGCAGGGAGATGACCGGCCAGAAGAGCCGGTGGCGCAGCACCTTCGTCATGCGACGCTCCCTTCGCCCTCGTTGGCCATGTAGTCGATGAGGCCCTCGACGTCGACGTCGCCGGACCCGACGACGCCGATCTGGCGGCGATCCCTCATCACCACGACGCGCTGGGCCAATCGAAGCACCTCTTCGAGCTCGGAGGAGATGAAGACGACGGAGAGTCCCTGGCGGGACAGCTCGGCCACCTGACGCTGGATGTCGGCCTTGGCGCCGACGTCGATGCCGCGGGTGGGCTCATCGAGGATGATCAGCTCGGGCGCCGTGGCCAGCCACCGGGCGAGCAGCACCTTCTGCTGGTTGCCGCCGGAGAGGTTGCGCACCAGCACGTCGGGGTCGGCCGGTCGGACGCCGAGCGCGCGGATGTACTCGGTCACGACGGCGTCGTGCTCGGCGCGGCGCACCTTGCGCAGCCAGCCGCGGCGCGCCTGGATGCCGAGGACGATGTTCTCGCCGACGGTCAGGTCGGCGACCAGCCCCTCCGCGCGCCTGTTCTCGGAGGAGAAGACGATCCTCCGGTTGATCGCGTGCCGCGGCGACGTCATGCGGACCGGGGTGCCGTGGACCTCGACCTGGCCGGTGTCGGGCCGGTCGGCGCCGTAGAGCAGGCGGACCAGCTCGGTCCGGCCGGAGCCGAGCAGGCCGGCGATCCCGACCACCTCGCCGTCGTAGACGTCCACGTCGGCGGGCTCGAGCACGCCGCGGCGACCGATGCCGGTGGCGCGCAGCACGGGGGTGCCGGTGCGATCGATGGTGCGCTCGGCGATCTCCGAGATCGCCTCGAGCTCGTCGAGCGCGCGCCCCACCATGAGCGTCACGAGCTCGGCGCGGGGGAGGTCCGTCGCGCAGTACTCGCCGACGAGGCGGCCGTTGCGCAGGACCGTGATCCGGTCGCTGATCTCGTAGACCTGCTCGAGGAAGTGGCTGACGAAGAGGATCGCCACGCCCTGGGCGCGCAGGTCGCGCACGACGGCGAAGAGCCGGTCGACCTCCTCGCGGTCCAGGCTGGAGGTGGGCTCGTCCAGCACCAGGACCCGCGCGTCGAGCACCATCGCCCGGCTGATCGCGACGAGCTGCTGCACGGCGAGCGAGTGGCTGGAGAGCAGGGACCGGGTGTCGAGGCGCAGGCCCAGGCTCTCGAGGTGGCCGGCCGCGGCGCGATGGGTGGCGCGCCAGTCGATGCCGAGGACGCCGCGCGGCTCGTGACCGAGCATGACGTTATCGCCCACCGAGAGGTTCGGGCAGAGGTTACCTCCTGGTAGACCGTCGAGATGCCCGCCCGCTCGGCGTCCGCGGTCGACCCGAGCACACGCTCCTCGCCGCCGACGCGGATCGTGCCGTCGTCGATCGCGTAGACCCCGGTGAGGGCCTTGATCAGGGTGGACTTCCCGGCCCCGTTCTCGCCCATGAGCGCGTGGACCTCGCCGGGACGCAGCACCAGGTCGACGTCGTCGAGGGCGAGCACGCCGGGGAAGCGGATCGTGATGCCCCTCATCTCGACCAGTGGGTGAGCCTCGGTCGCGACGGCCATGTGTCAGCCCCTTTGCCTCGGGTGAGGCTGCCCCGCCGGCCGGGCGGCGACCGGCGGAGCAGCGCTCGTCGTGCGGACGGAGTGCGGAGGTGCGTGCAGGAGCAGGGATCTGCAGGGATCAGCTGTAGGGCTCAGCTGGAGGGATCAGTAGGGGCGCGAGTCGATGACCTCGGCCGCCTGCTCCGGCGTGAAGCTCTGGTCCTCGACGTAGTAGGCCTTGTCGACCTCCTCGCCGTCGAGCACCTTCTTCACCAGCTCGGCGGCCTGCTCACCGAGGAGCGGGTTGCACTCGACGATGAAGTTGATCTTGCCGTCCACCAGGGCCTGCATGCCGTCCTTGACCGCGTCGATCGACACGATCTTGATGTCCTTGCCCGGCTTGCCGCCGGCGGCCTCGATCGCCTCGATCGCCCCCAGCGCCATGTCGTCGTTGTGGGCGTAGACGAGGTCGATGCCGTCGACGCCGTACTTCTGGAGGAAGCCCTCCATGACCGTCTTGCCGCCGTCGCGGGTGAAGTCACCGGTCTGGGAGTCGATCTTCTCGATCGGACTGCCGGCGACGGCCTCGTCGAAGCCCTCGGCCCGGTCGTTGGCCGGAGCCGAGCCGGTCGTGCCCTCGAGCACCACCATCTTGGTCGGCTCGGTGAAGGTCTTCGCCGCCCACTCGCCGGCGGTGACGCCCTCCTGCCTGAAGTCCAGGCCGACCCAGCTGGCGTAGAGGTCGTCGGAGGAGGTGACGGTGCGGTCCTCGAGGATCACCGGGATGTCGGCGTCCGCGGCCTCCTGGAGCACGTCGTCCCAGCCGTCCTCGACGATCGGCGCGATCACGATCGCGTCGACGCCCTGGCTGATGAAGCTGCGCACGGCGCTGATCTGCGCGGCGGGGTCGTTGTCTGCTGCGTTGAACACCAGCTCGAAGCCGTTCTCCTTCGAGAACGCCTCCTTCATCGACTCGGTGTTGGCGCTGCGCCAGCCCGACTCCGACCCGGTCTGCGCGAAGCCGACCTTGATCGTGCCGCCGCCGTCGCTCGCGCCGTCGTTGTCGCCATCATCGGAACCACAGCCCGCCGCGAAGAGGGCGAGGGCACCCAGTACGGCGACTCCGGCACGGAACTTCGTCTTCACTCCAAAACCTCCTGGTCAGGCCGGCGGACGGCCGGCTGAGTATGGGTGATCCGGCGCTCCCGGGAGTGCGCTGTTCGGTGGATGTTAGCCCTCACATTCGGGGTCCTGGCGAGAGGTGAGCGATAACATTCCGGTAACAGTCGGCCGTCTGAGCGTGTGATGTGTGCCCGGTTTTGTTGCGCGGAAGGGACCCGGGGCGTTAACGGTCACAATTTGGATCGTGCCAAATCGTGCGGTGTGACGTCCGACCGATCCGATCAGTCGAGGTAGTCAGAGCGGCGCAGCCAGCTCAGCGCCCAGGCGCCGTAGATCGGCGGGAGGTACGTCGTGGCGAGCCGCTGGGTCAGCGCGATCGAGAACGCCGCGCCGCTGGGGACGCCGACCGCGACCAGGCCGGCGGTGAGCGCGGCCTCCCCGACGCCCACGTTGCCGGGGACGGGGATCAGCGAGCCGAACAGGGCGGCGACGGCCGCGACGAACACCGCCTCGCCGTAGCCGACTCCCGGATGCAGCCCAGCGATCATGCACGTCAGGCCCAAGGCGGTGATCAGCAGCGAGGCGAGGTTGGTGCCGAACATCGCCAGCGCCCGCGCCGGGCTCGAGGTGACCACCCGCAGCGACGTCATCGCGCTGCGCCCGACGTCCGCGAGCTTCGCCCGTAGCCGCGGCATCAGCGCGACCACCACCGCCGACACCGCGACCGCGACGACCAGCAGCACGACCAGCCGGGTCAGGTCGTCGGATGCGCCGTGCAGGTTGAGATGCGGGAACTTGTCCACCAGCCACACCCCGAGCAGCACGACGAGGATGTTGCACAGCGTCCCGGCGGCCGCGTCGAGCGCGACGGCGGTGGCACCGACCGTGGACGCCTCACCGAACTTACGCAGCATCGAGGTGGTCATCGCGACCTTGCCGACGGTGGACGGCATGGCGAGGCCGACGGTCTTCACGGCGTACTGCAGCTGCACCAGCGGCCACAGCGGCAGCCGGGTGGTGACGGCGGACATCGTGGACGCCGCGTCCGCGATCGTGGTGGCCTGCACGATCACCAGCCCGACGAGGATCCAGGCCCACGAGGCGTGCTGCCACGTCGAGGCCACCGTCGCCCAGTCGATGTCGACCAGGGTCGTGAGCAGGGCGTACGCCGCCCCCAGGCTCAGCGCGGTCTGGATGAGGCCGCGCCA
>JAEZKN010000374.1 GCA_023415395.1 Actinomycetes bacterium | reverse complement strand
GCGTCTCGGCGTCGGACTCGGGCGCCGGGGCGCCGGCCTTGGTCCGGCGCGGCGGTGCGGCCTTCTTCGCCGGGGCCTTCGGGGCCAGGCCACGTGCGGCCGAGGACGGCTGCGTGCCGGTGCCCCGGCCCGGGCGGCCACGGGTGCCGATCGGGATGATCTCGGCGTCACCCACGCAGCGCACCTCCCCTCGTGGTGGCCCGGGCGGTGGGCGTGAGGGCGGTGGGCTCGGGGTCGGGCAGTCCGGCGGCGACCCGTGCCAGCAGCTTCTCGGCGTGGCCACCGGTGGGCACCAGCGGCGCGGCGAAGTCGGCGAGCGCGGCCGCGGAGGTGTACGCCGGCTCGAAGCCGAGCTCGGTGCGCATCCGGTGCGTGTCGACCCCGCGACCGTAGGTGATCAGCGCGAGCAGCTCGGGCGAGAGGTCGGTGATCCGCGCGGATCGCAGCGCGGAGCCCACCCCACCGAGAGCGAGGGCGGGCAGCGCGACCCGGGCGCGCGGGAGCCGGCGTACCGCCTGGGAGAGCGTGAGCAGCCCGTCGCCGGCGACGTTGAAGGTGCCGGCGACCTCGGCGTCGATGACGTGGCGGAGCACGCCGATGAGGTCCTGCTCGTGCAGGAACTGCAGACGCGGGTCGTAGCCCAGGACGGTCGGGATGACCGGCAGCCGGAGGTACTCGGTCAGCGGGCTGACGACGTGCTGGCCGATGACGTTGGCCGCACGGACGGTGGTCACCCGCACGTCGGGGCGGCGCCGGGCGAAGCCACGCACGTAGCCCTCGATCTCGGCGAGGTCCTTGGCGTAGCCCGCGCGCGGGCTGCGACGGGGCTCCATGTCCTCGGTGAACATCGCCGGGTCGCGGTTGCTCGCGCCGTACACCGTCGTCGAGGACTTCACCACCAGGGTGCGCAGCTCCGCCGCCTTCTGGCAGGCGGCCAGGAGCTGCATCGTCCCGATGACGTTGAGCTCCTTCATCGTGTTCCGCCCGCCGCCGGTGCCGGGGGTGGAGATGACGCTCATGTGGACGACGGTGTCGACGTCCTCCTTGACGATCACCTTGGCGATGATCGGGTTGCGGATGTCGGCGCGGACGAAGGACACCTCGCCGATGTCGCCGCGTGGCGGCACCGCATCCACGCCGATGACCCGGGAGACCCCGGGGTCATCCGCGAGCGCGCGCGCGAACCGCCTGCCGAGGTCGCGAGAGACCCCGGTCACCAGGACGACCCTGCCGGCGCTGCCCATGCGGCGTGGCGCAGCGCCTACTTGCCGAGCTTGCGACGCTGGACGCGCGTCTTCTTCAGCAGCTTGCGGTGCTTCTTCTTCGCCATGCGCTTGCGACGCTTCTTGATGACAGAACCCACGGGAGACCTTTCGACAGCACTGGGACCGGCCAAGCCTATCCGGCGCGGTCGCAGAGAGAGAATCGAGGCTCAGCCGGCGCTGTAGAAGCTCTTGCGCAGGTACTCGTCGACGTCCTTCTCCAGGACGCGGAAGGAGCGACCGACGCGGACGGCGGGCATCTCGCCGCTGTGGACGAGACGGTAGACCGTCATCTTGGAGACGCGCATCATCGCCGCGACCTCGGCAACGGTCAGGAACTTCGAGTCGGAGATGTCCCCGGAGCTGGTAGCCATCGTGCACCGATACTTTCTGCCTGACGCGCCACCGGCTTCCCCGCACGGTGAGTACACGCGTCGCGCTCAGTGAGAATAGGGCCTGATGTGACTCGTGGGGAAGAGGTTCATCAAAGTAACTCCCAGCTGACGGCGTGTCTGCTTGCGCTCCCGCCGACGGAGCGTCCCCGGCTGTCTAGGGCAGCGGGTCCAGTCCGTGGTGGGGGAAGGCGGCCGTGCGGGTGGCGTGCACCGCCCGGTCGAGCCACGTGTCGGGGTCGTAGCCACCGCTCCAGTCGCGGTAGGCCGGCGTGCGGCCGTCGGTCATCCGGTGCGGTGCGACGCGCCCCAGCCGGGTCCGGATGTGGTCGCGCCACCCGTCCGGGGTGTCGGTCGTCGGGTCGAGCGGGTGCCCGCCGACGATCGCGAGCAGGTGGGTCCAGGCCCGGGGCACCACGTCGACCAGCGCGTAGCCTCCCCCGCCGGTCGCCACCCACTTGCCCTCGCAGACCTCGTGCGCGAGGTCGTGGAGCGCGAGGTAGGCGGCCCGCTGACCGTCGACGGTGAGCATCAGGTGGGCCAGCGGGTCCTCGACGTGGCTGTCGCAGCCGTGCTGGGTGACCAGGACGTCCGGCTTGAACTCGCGCACCAGCGGCGGGACGACGGCGTGGAAGGCCCGCAGCCACCCCCCGTCACCCGTGCCGGGGGGCAGCGCCACGTTGACCGCCGTACCCTCCGCGTCGGGCCCGCCGAGGTCGGCCGGGAAGCCGGTGCCCGGGAAGAGCATCTGGCCGGTCTCGTGCAGGGAGATCGTGAGGACGCGCGGGTCGTCCCAGAAGATCCGCTCGACCCCGTCGCCGTGGTGGACGTCGACGTCGACGTACGCGACCCGCTCGGCGCCCTGGTCGAGCAGGTGCGAGATGCCGACCGCGACGTCGTTGTAGATGCAGAAGCCGCTGGCCCGGTCGCGCATCGCGTGGTGCAGGCCGCCGGTGATGTTGGCCGAGTGCAGGGACTCCCCGGACCAGACCTGGCGGAAGGCCTCGACGCTGGCGCCGACGATGTGGGCCGCGGCCTGGTGCATGCCCGGGAAGACCGGGTTGTCCTCGGACCCGAGGCCGAAGCGGTCGTCGGGTGCCGCCCGCATGACCGCCTCGATCAGGGCTCCGCCGTGGACTCGGGCCAGGTCGTCGTCGCTGGCCATCGGCGCCGGGACCCGGCGCAGGTGACGCAGCACGTCGAGGTCCTCGGCCAGCCGCATCGTGAGGTCGACGCGCACCGGCGACATCGGGTGCTCGGGGCCGAAGTCGTACTCGGTCAGGCTCCGGTCGAAGACGACGGTGGCGGGCCCCGGACACTCGGACATGTCCGCGACGGTACCGCTACTGTGGTCCCGTGCCGATGCGTCCCCTGCCTCCGCAGTGCTGGTGGCCCGCCTGAGGGCGGACCACCTCGTCGACGCGCACGCACGTCATCCACCGGCCGCCCACGGGCGGCCGTTCTCGTTGGTCCAGCAGCGGCGGGCCGGCGGCCCGTGGGCTCTCACTCCAGGAGAACCCATGCACCGCCAGCTCTCGCTCCTCACCCCGAGCGGTCACCTCACGCTCGGCAACCTCCTCGGCGCGCTCCGCCCGATGGCGGCGACCCAGCACGAGGACTGCTTCTACGGCATCGCCGACCTGCACGCGATGACGACTCCGCACGATCCCGCACGGCTGCGCGGGCTGGTGCAGGAGACCGCGACGCTCATGCTCGCCGCCGGCCTCGACGAGGCGACCCTCTTCGTGCAGAGCAGGGTGCCGGCGCACGCGCAGCTCGCCTACCTGCTCGAGTGCACGGCGACGACCGGCGAGCTCAACCGGATGATCCAGTTCAAGGAGAAGGGGAAGGGGCGCGGGCGGGACTCGACCCGGGTCTCCCTCTACACCTATCCGGTGCTGATGGCGGCCGACATCCTGCTGTACCGGCCCGCGCGGGTGCCGGTGGGCGCCGACCAGCGCCAGCGCGTCGAGCTGACCCGGGACCTCGCGATCCGGTTCAACCGGACCTACGGCGCCGTCTTCACCGTCCCGGAGATCACCGTGCCGCCGGTCGGCGCCCGGGTCATGCGCCTCGACGACCCGGCCCGCAAGATGGCCAAGTCCGATGCCGACGCGGCCGGCGTCGTGCTGCTGCTCGACTCCCCCGACGTCGTACGCCGCAA
>JAEZKN010000337.1 GCA_023415395.1 Actinomycetes bacterium | reverse complement strand
GCCTCCGGCCGCGCGACCGGCACCTCGCCGCCACCTCGGCCACGCTGACCGACCCACGCACCCACCACACGATGAGCCGCGTCGGCGCCGGCCTGGTCGGCATCGACCCGACCCGCACCACCGCGCTGCACCCCGCGATGACGCTCACCGCGCCCGTCGTCTCGGTCCGCCGCGTCCGCGCCGGCACCCCGGTGGGCTACGGCCACGACCACCGCACCCGGTCCGCGACCCATCTCGGGCTGGTGCCGCTGGGGTACGCCGACGGCCTGCCCCGAGCCGCGTCCGGAGGTGCCGAGGTGCTCGTGCGCGGCGTCCGGCGCCCCGTCGTCGGGCTCATCTCGATGGACCAGCTCGTCGTCGACCTGGGCGAGCGCGGTGTCGACCTGGGCGAGACGGTCACGGTCTTCGGCCCCGGCGACGCCGGCGAGCCGACCGTCGCCGAGTGGGCGGCCTGGGGCGGCACCATCGAGCACGAGGTCGTCACCGGCATCGGGGCGCGTGTCGCCCGTCGCGTCCGGTCCGCGGCGCACCTGCGGAGCCTGTCGTGAGGACCCGCATCGCCGTCATCGGCGGCGGCCAGAACTGCGAGCACGACGTCTCGGTCGCCTCCGCAGCCTCGGTCGCGGCCGGGCTCGACCCCACGAGCTACGACGTCGTCCCGCTCACGATCGGGCGCGACGGCACCTGGCGCGACCGCGGTCTGCGCCCGATCGGGCTCAGCGGAGCGGCGCAGGTGCTGCGCAGCTGCGACGTGGTCTTCCCGGTCGTCCACGGACCGCGCGGCGAGGACGGCGCCCTCGCCGCGCTGTGCGAGCTCGCCGGCCTGCCCTACGTCGGGTCGGGCGTGCGCCCGGGCGCGATCGCCATGGACAAGTGGGCGACCAAGCTGGTCGCCCAGGCCGTCGGCCTCGCCACCGCGCCCGGGGGCCTGGTCACCGCCGCGACCGCCGAGCACCTGCGGTGGACCCACCCCGTCGTCGTGAAGCCGGTCGCCGCCGGCTCCAGCCTCGGCGTCAGCCTCGTCACGGCCCCCGAGGGGCTGCGGCCGGCGCTCGACGCCGCGCTCGCGCTCGACGACCGCGTGCTGGTCGAGGACGTCGTCGAGGGCCGCGAGATCGACGTCGCCGTGCTGCGCCGGGCCGACGGCTCGCTCGTCGCCGCGCCTGCCCTGGAGATCGTGGGCGACGGGCTCTTCGACTTCGACGCCAAGTACGGCGGGCACGCGGACTTCCGCGTCCCCGCCCTCGTCGACGACGTCGACGCCAAGGCGCTGGAGGACGCCGCGCTGACGGCGTACGACGCCCTCGGCTGCGCGGGGGTCGCGCGGATCGACTTCTTCCTGACCGGCGAGGGGCCGGTCCTCAACGAGGTCAACACGACCCCCGGGATGACCGAGCACTCGCAGGTCCCGCGGATGTTCGCGGCGGCGGGGCTCCCCTACCCGGACCTGCTCGACGAGCTCGTCCGCGGCGCCCACCGGTGAGGAGCGACGGCCTGGACCTGCTCCGGGGCCTCGCCGTCGGGCTGGTGATGCTGCGGCACGCGCTCCCCGACGTCTTCGGCGGTGCGGGGGTCGTCGGCGTGGTGATGTTCTTCGCGCTGTCGGGCTACCTGATCACCGGGGTGCTCGAGCGACGACCGCGGCTGGGCGACTTCTACCGTCGACGGGCCCGACGGCTGGTGCCGCCGTTGCTGGTGCTGGTCGCCGGCGTCGTGGCGGTGACGCTCGTGGCCGACCCGCTCGGCGACCGCGACGAGCTCGGGTGGACCGTCCTGTGGGCGCTCACCTGGACGGGGAACCTGCCGTTCGGGCACGCCAGCGACGCGACGTTCCACCTGTGGACCCTCGCGACCGAGGAGCAGTTCTACCTCCTGTGGCCGGCCACGCTGCTCCTGCTCGGTCGCGGCCGGGCCCTGGTCGTCGCCGGCGCCGCGACGGTGGCCGCCTGCGTGGCCACCACGTGGTGGCTCGCCGAGGACCCCGACCTGGCCTACTCCCTGCCGACCAGCTGGGCGGTGTGCTTCCTCATCGGCGCGGCCGTCCGACTCCACCGTGACCGGCTCGCCGTCCCCTCGTGGGCGCCCGGCGCGGCGCTGGTCGTGCTCGCGGTGCTCGCCCTGGTCCCGCTGCGCGGGCACGCGCTGACCTACCTCGCGGCGGGACCGGCGGTGGCGGCGCTCACCGGCGTCCTGATCCTCGCGTGGCGGGGCCGACTGGCGATCGACGGACCGCTGCGCATCCTGGTCTGGCTCGGGACCGTGTCCTACGCGGCGTACCTGTGGAACTACCCTCTCTCCCTGTGGCTGCCTCCCCTGCCCGCCGTGGCGCTGACCCTGCTGGCGGCAGCCCTGTCGTGGCGGTACGTCGAGGCGCCCCTGCTGCGGCGGAGCCGGGTGGCGGTGGCGACCGCATGACGGGCCTGACGGGGTGGAAGCGGTGGGTCCCCGACGCGTCCGCCGGGCTCGCGGTGCTCGTGCTCGGTCTGGTCCAGGTCGCCCGCAACTGGTACGTCGACCTCGACCCCGCCTCGCTGGCGATCGTGGTCGCCCTGGCCGCCGCCGTCGGCCTGTGCCGCGCGCTCCCTGCCGGCAGCCTCGCGCTCGCGTGGCTCCTGGCCGCCGTGCAGGTGCTCAGCGACACCTACGTGCTCACCGTCGAGGTCGCGCTCACGGTCGTCGCCTTCGGGTGCGCCCGCTGGGGCTCGACGCTCGTCGTGTGGCTGAGCGGGCTGTCGCTCCCGCTCGGCGCGCTGATCGCCATCCGCTGGCTCGATGCCGACGTCGTGGTGCGCCTCGTCAACAGGATGGGGCTCGACAGCCTGGCCGAGGTCGCCTACCGCGCCGGGGACTGGCGGCTGGTCGCCGGGCTGCTGCTGCTCGCCCTGCTGATGGCACCCTGGCTCGCTGGTCTCGCCCTGCGCTTCTCGACCCGGGCCCGGCAGTCGCGCGCCTCGCAGGTCGTCGCCGAGGCCGAGCGCGACCAGGCCGAGGAGATCGCCAGGCTCCGCGAGGAGCAGGCCCAGCTCGCCCGCGACGTCCACGACGTCGTCGGCCACTCGCTCGCGGTGATCCTCGCCCAGGCAGAATCGGCGCAGTACCTGCCCGACGACGACCCCGAGGCGCTCAAGCAGACCATGGCGAACATCGCGACGTCCGCGCGCACCTCGCTCGACGACGTGCGGCAGGTGCTGACCTCGACGTCCGGGAACGGACCCGCGCCGCACCGGCACGCCGACCTCGACAGCCTCATCGAGGGGGTGCGGGCCAGCGGGCACGAGGTCCTGGCCAGCGAGGTCGGCGTGCCGCACCCCATGCCGCCCGAGCTCGAGGTCGTCGCCTTCCGCGTCCTGCAGGAGATGCTCACCAACGCCATCAAGCACGGCCCGCGCGACCAGCCGGTGCGCGTGGAGCGGCACTGGGAGGGCGACCTGCGCATCGAGGTCAGCAACGCGCTCGACGACGCCTCCGAGGAGACCCAGCCGCTCCAGGCCGTTCCCGGCGGCCAGGGCCTCGACGGGATGCGCCGGAGGCTGGAGGCGGTGGGTGGGCGTCTCGACGTGCGCCGCAGGGTCGACCCGCCGACGTTCACCACCACGGCCTGGGTGCCGGTCAGGAGCCAGGCGTGATCCCGACCGAGCCGATCTCGGTGCTGCTCGTCGACGACCAGGACCTCTTCCGCGAGGGCGTCCGGGTCATCGTCGACGCCCAGGAGGGGATGACCGTCGTCGGCGCCGCTGCCGACGGCGTCGAGGCGGTCCGCCTCGTCGACGAGCTCCAGCCCGACGTGGTGCTGATGGACATCCGGATGCCCGAGATGGACGGCGTCGAGGCGACCCGGCAGATCTTCGCCCCCGACCGCGCCGCCCAGCGCGCGAAGCCGGTGCGGGTCATCGTGCTCACCACGTTCAACCTCGACGACCGGGCGGCGACCGCGATCAGGTACGGCGCCAGCGGGTTCCTCCTCAAGGGCACGACACCCGTCATGCTGCGCGATGCGATCCGCACGGTGCACGCGGGCAACGCGGTGCTCGCCCCCAGCGACCTGTCCACGCTGCTGGAGGGGCAGTTCCGCAGCCGGACGCCGGCCCCTGCGGCGTACCTCGCGCTGACGGAGAAGGAGCGCGAGGTCTTCGCGGCCGTCGCCCAGGGACTGTCGAACACCGAGATCGGCGCCCGGGTCTTCGCCAGCGAGTCCACCGTGAAGACCCACGTCGGTGCGATCCTGCGCAAGCTCGGCCTGCGCGACCGGGTGCAGATCGTGGTCTTCGCCCACGAGCACGGACTGGTCGGGGTCTAGGAGACCAGCCGCTCCATCAGGTGCTCGAGCTGGCGGGGCGGGTCGGTGGTGACGCCGCCGTGGACCGGACCCGGCTGGAGCACCGTGCTGCGCGGGGCCTTGAGGAACCCGAAGCGTTGCCCGAGGGGCTTCTGCGACGCCGCCCCGCCGCGCTCGTCGCCGGCGCACACGCCTTCGACGAAGCCGAGCGCCTCGCAGACCTGGTCGAGGTCGAGCCGCGGGTCGAAGGCGCGCAGCCGCTCGCGGTCGACGTGCCAGGCGACGCCGAGGAACTCGGTGGCCTGGCAGTAGAGCACCACGCCGACGTTCACGAACTCCTCGCGGTCCACGCGCGGGACGCAGCGGAGCACGACGTACTGGTAGGCGAGCCGGCTCATCGCGGCGCCCCCTCCGGCAGCCACTGCCGGGTCGCGAGCCGGGCGGTCAGGAAGCCGACGTACGCCGCCCGGACGGCGTCCGGGGTCTCGGCACCGGGCACGGGCTCGAGCCAGGCGTCCGGCACCTGCGCGAGGACCTCGGCGAAGACGTCCTCGGAGAGGATCTCGCCGATCTGCGCGTCGGCGGCCGGCAGCTGCCCCACCTGCGCCGCGAAGACGTGGTCCTCGATGCTCCACGGCTGCTGGGCGAACCGCGAGGGATCCGTGACCCCGCCGGCCCAGGCGTGGTGGAAGTACAGCGCGGCGCCGTGGTCGATCACCCACAGGTCGCCGTGCCAGAAGAGCAGGTTGGGGTTGCGCCAGGAGCGGTCGACGTTCGCGGTGAACGCGTCGAGCCAGAGCACCCGGGCAGCGACGCCCTCGCCGGTCGGCAGCTCCCCGTCGAACCCGAAGGCGCCGGGCAGGAAGTCGACGCCCAGGTTGAGCCCCGGGCTCGCGTTGAGCAGGTCCTGGACCTCCTCGTCGGCCTCGTAGCGAGCGATCTCGGGGTCGAGGTCGAGCGCCACCAGCGTGGGGGTGCGCAGCCCGATCCGGCGGGCGAGCTCGCCCACGATCACCTCGGCCACGAGCACCCGCACGCCCTGCCCCGCACCGCGGAACTTGCACACGTAGGTGCCGAGGTCCTCGCCCTCGACGATCCCGGGCAGGCTGCCGCCCTCACGCAGCGGCGTGACGTAGCGGGTCACGGCCACGGTCGGGATCACGGGCTCACCCTAACGGCGCGGTTTACGGTCCGCCGTCGTCGGGTAGTCGCCACCTGGGCGCTCGGGGCCCACCCCCACTCGGACAAGAAGACAGGACCTGTCATGCGCCTTCGTCGCATCCTCGCGGCTGCGGTCGTCACCTCGCTCGCCGCCCCCGCTGCCGTGCTCACCTCGAGCGCGCCCGCCTCGGCCGCCACCGCCACCAAGATCGTGAGCGGCACCGACGGCAAGAGCTGGATCTACCCCAGCTCCTACCGCGCCCAGCCCGGCGTCCCGCGCTACGGCGACACGCTCTCGCTCTCCATCAACGTCGTCACCGAGTCCGGCTCGCAGGTCTACGACGGCACGCTCACCGTCCAGCGCCAGGTGCCCGGTGGCAGCTGGAAGACGATCGCCACGTCGAGCTCGGCCTACCTCTACGAGTCCACCAAGGCCGTCGGCAACGCGACCTACCGCGTGCTCTACAGCGGCGCGGGCGACTACAGCCCCTCGTCGACCGCCGTCAGCGGCAAGATCCAGCGCAAGCTCGACCTCCAGGGCGTGAGCGGCAAGCGCGCCGGCCTCAAGGGCAAGGTCAGCCCGAAGTACCAGGGCAAGGTCGTGGTCCTCAAGAAGCAGGGCAAGAAGTGGAAGAAGTTCAAGACGGTCCGGACCAACAAGAAGAGCCGCTTCGTCGTCTACCTGCCGGCCCCGCGCAAGGGCAAGTACTTCTGGAAGATCCAGATCGCCTCGAGCAAGGCGTTCGCGAAGACCAACAGCAACACCTACTACACCCGGAAGTACTGACCGCCGCCAGCACTCCACTCCACGAACGGGTCAGGCGCTCTCCCGAGCGCCTGGCCCGTTCGGCGTCTCGACCCGGGTGGTCAGCCCACGACCCGCCGGACGTCGAGGGTGCACCCGACGACGGTCTGGACGGTGCCGTCCTCCTGCGGCTCGTCGAACCACAGGCCCTCGGTGAAGCCGGCCTTGGCCAGCACCCGCAGGGACGCCGCGTTGCGGTGGTCGGGGGCGGCGAAGAACGCCGTCGCGTCGGGGAAGCGGCGCCGCGCCCGGACCATCCAGGACCACAGCACCCGGACCCCGAACCCGCGCCCGCTCCACTGCTCGGCGATCGCGTAGTCGACGCCGATCGCGTCCGGGTCGGGGGCCAGCACGGCGTACTCCGGGTAGTCGCCGATCCGGTAGTCCTGCAGGAAGCCGACCGACCGGCCGTTGACCTCGGCGATCCACATCCGGGTCGGCGTCAGCCCGTCGATGCTCGGGCCGTACTGCGCGGCGACCCGCTCGCTCGTCGGTTCGCCGTCGGACGCCCACCAGCGGTGCAGGTGGTCGCTCTGACGCCACCGGGTCACGTCGGGGAGGTCGCCCCGCGTCATCGCCCGCACCGTCACGCGGTTGTCGTGGTCGACCACGAACCGCTTCGGCTCCCCCGACAGGTCCACCGGCACCGGGTCGGCGTGCAGGCTCGCCACCGTGCGCTGCGCCGCCGCCGCCCACGACTCGTGCTCGTGGACGATCCCGGCCAGGTCGCGACCGCGGTCGTGGACCACCAGGTGGAGCCGGGTCATCGGGAGCGGTGCACCAGGGGCGGTTCGGCCGACCACGGGAAGTCGATCCAGCGCTCGGTGCGCCGCCACACGTACTCCGGGCGCACCACGGTCCACGGCTTCTCGTAGATGACGGCCGTCCGCGCCTCAGCGACGTGGTCGGCGCAGAAGTCCCGGACGGTCTCCAGGGTCTTGCCGGTGTCGGCGACGTCGTCGGCGATGAGCACCTTCAGCCCGGCCAGGTCGACCGCCGCCGGTGTCGGCGGCAGCATGATCGGCACGTCGAGCCGCTCGTCGACGCCGGTGTAGAACTCGACGTTCACCGCCGACAGGTTCTTGACGTCCAGCGCGTAGCCCAGGCCCATGCCGAGCCCGAGACCACCGCGGGCGATCGAGAGCACCAGGTCGGGCTCGTAGCCACTGTCCACCACCTGCTGGGCCAGGTCACGCACGGCGGTGCCGAACAGCTCGTAGGTCAGGATCTCGCGCTCGTCGGCCACGGGGGCATTCTGTCGGGTGGGGGCAGACTGGCGCCATGGCCGAGGACCGCAAGCCGCTGCTGGGCGGTGAGAGCCGCCCGATGGTGCGGGTCGAGGACTTCTGCCACTCGACCGGGCTCGATGTCGACACCGTGGCAGGGGTGGTGCGCGACCTGCGCCTCGGGAGCGGGTGGAGCACGGACGGGCGGCTGCGCACACTCTTCGAGGACGAGCTGCCCACCGCCGACCAGCTGCGGAGCCTGGGGCTCACCGTGCGCGCCGACTACGACCCCGCCCGCCTCGAGGACGCCCCGCACGAGGGGCCGCCGTCCTGGACGATGATCTGGGACGACGAGCCCTCACCGTCCTCGAGCGGCTCGCGGCCGGCGTGGGCCAGCTCGTCCTTGACCACCGCGAAGGCCATCCCCGAGCCGTAGCCCTTGCGGGCCAGCATGCCGACCAGCCGGCGGGTGGCCGTGACGTCGTCGACCCGGCTCAGCGAGCGCAGCTTCTTGCGCACCAGAGCGCGGGCCGCCGCCTCCTCGTCGGCCGGGTCGATCTCGTCGAGCGCCTCGCGGGCCACCTCGTCCTCGACGCCCTTGCGGCGCAGCTCCTGGGCCAGCGCGCGCCGAGCCAGGCCCTTGCCCGGCTGGCGGGAGGCGATCCAGGAGCGGGCGAACGCGTCGTCGTCGACCAGCCCGACCTCCTCGAACCGGTCGAGGAGCCGGGTGGCGACGTCGGGCGGGACGTTCCTGGCCGCCAGCTTGTCGGCCAGCTCCTTGCGGCTGCGGGCCTGTCCGGTGAGCTGGTCGAGCAGGATCTTGCGGGCGACCGACTCGGGGTCCGCCTCGGGCACCTGGGTCGCGGTGTCCTCCGGCGGCGGGGCCGAGGGGCCCCGGGACCGTCGGCTCCGAGGCCTCGAGACGGGCGGCGAGGCGCCGTCCTCGGAGGGCCCGCCAGCAGCAGCGCGCCGGGTCCATGCATCGACACCCGCCGAGACGTCCCCCAGCCACTCCGGTGGGGGACGGTTTTCCTCGAGCTCCACAGGTCCTCCTCGGTCGCCGTGGTTTCGATACGCCGGCCGCGGCTTCGTCCCTCAGCCGCGCGGCTACTCAACCTGGCCCCAGACCTTCGGCCTTCGCGGGCTCAGGCCGGAGGGGGCACACCTCAGAAGTCGTCGACGCCGACCGGCTCGGCCGGGGCGGCCGCGTCGTTGTCGACGGTCGGGCCGACCCCGAGCTTCTCGAGGATGCGCTTCTCCAGCTCGTTGGCCAGGTCTGGGTTGTCGCGCAGGAAGTTGCGCGCGTTCTCCTTGCCCTGGCCGAGCTGGTCGCCCTCGTAGGTGTACCAGGCGCCGGCCTTGCGGACGAGGCCCGCCTCGACGCCGACGTCGATGAGGCCACCCTCGCGGCTGATGCCCTTGCCGTACATGATGTCGAACTCGGCCTGCTTGAACGGCGGGGCGACCTTGTTCTTGACGACCTTGACGCGGGTCCGGTTGCCGACCATGTCGGTGCCGTCCTTGAGCGTCTCGATGCGGCGCACGTCGAGGCGCACCGAGGAGTAGAACTTCAGCGCGCGACCACCGGTCGTGGTCTCGGGCGAGCCGAACATGACGCCGATCTTCTCGCGCAGCTGGTTGATGAAGATGGCGGTCGTCTTGGAGTTGTTGAGCGCACCGGTCATCTTGCGCAGCGCCTGGCTCATCAGGCGGGCCTGGAGGCCGACGTGGCTGTCGCCCATCTCGCCCTCGATCTCGGCGCGCGGCACGAGCGCGGCCACGGAGTCGATGACGATCAGGTCGAGGGCGCCGGAGCGGATCAGCATGTCCGCGATCTCCAGCGCCTGCTCGCCCGAGTCGGGCTGGGAGACGAGCAGGGCGTCGGTGTCGACACCGAGCGCCTTGGCGTACTCGGGGTCGAGCGCGTGCTCGGCGTCGATGAAGGCGACGATGCCGCCCTGGCGCTGGGCACTGGCCACGGCGTGCAGGGCGACGGTCGTCTTGCCCGACGACTCGGGACCGTAGATCTCCACCACGCGGCCGCGCGGCAGGCCTCCGAGGCCCAGCGCGACGTCGAGCGCGATCGATCCGGTCGGGATCACTTCCAGGGGGGCCCGGGTCTCGTCGCCGAGGCGCATCACCGAGCCCTTGCCGAACTGCTTCTCGATGTTCAGGAGCGCGGCGTCGAGGGCCTTCTCGCGGTCACCAGCCATGGTGTCGGTCTTCCTTGTCTGTCGTCGGGGTGCAGGCACGTCGACGACGTTAGAGCGAGCCACCGACAGCGCCTGATCAGCACCGTCGACTGCTGTGGACGACCTCGCTCCACGTCATGCCTGTGGAGAGAAGGTAGCCCAGGATCGAACAGATGTTCGGGAGCGGGGGCGGCGTGTCGTCAGGCGGGGAGCAGCACCCGGAAGCGACACCCGGCCGGGGCGTCCCCGGCCAGGTTGCCCGCGACGTTCTCGACCTCGACCACGCCGCGGTGGGCCTCCACGATGCCCTTGACGATGGCCAGCCCGAGCCCCGCGCCCCGGCCCTCCGCGCCGTCGGGCACCGGGGTGCGCGCCACTCCCCCGCGCCACGCCACGTCGAAGAGCCGCGGCATGTCGTCGACCGCGATCCCCCCGCACTGGTCGCGGACGCTGAGCTCGACCCCCTCCGGCACCGCCCGGCCGCGGATCTCGACGGTGCCGTCGGCCGGGGTGTGCCGGATCGCGTTCATGATGAGGTTGGTCATCACCCGGGACAGCCCGGCGGCGTCGGCCGAGACCTCGATGCCCGACTCGACGCTGCCGCCGAGGCGCACGCTGCGGGCCCGGGCCACCGGGTCGGCGCCCGCGATCGCCTCGCTCACCAGGTCCCCCAGTGCCACCGTCTCCGGGCTGATCC
>JAEZKN010000332.1 GCA_023415395.1 Actinomycetes bacterium | reverse complement strand
CGGCAGAGAGGCGGCCGGCACCGCGTCGGTGCGGGCAGAGCGGACGAGATCGACGATCGCGGCGAGCGCGACGGCGCTGGTGAGCGCCGCGAGGGCGATCATGGCGTAGGCGAAGACGACGAGGGTGTCGGACATGGGGGGTCTCCTCACGTGCTGGCCGGCGGGCGGCCTGATCGGTGTCGCCGAGAGGTCTCCCGGCACCCCGACAGTGCTCCCCCCACCTGGGGAGCGACTGGGACCCGACTGGAGGTCCGGCTGGCGTCGAGGGCCGCGATCGCGAGGCCCGGGGCGCTTCGGCGGTGATCAGCCCTGCCGGGCGGCCTTCGCGATGGTCTCCTCGACGATCTGGTTGACCCGGGAGCCGCTCGGCCAGCCCGCGTAGTGGCAGAGCAGGATCACGATCTCGCGCAGCTGCTCCTCGTCGAGCTCACCGGCGGCCAGCGCCGCGGGGACCTGGATCGTGAGCACGTCGTGCTGGTTCGACCCGGTGAGCAGGCCGATCAGCAGCAGCCGGCGGTCGCGGTCGGAGAGGCCCGGCCGGTTCCAGACGTCGGCGAACAGGTGATCGGCGGTGTAGGCGAAGAAGTCGCCGGCGCCGTCGGTCATCTCGAAGCCGTAGACCTCCTCCATCCGCTCCAGGCCGCGGCGGCGCACCTCCGGCAGGTCCTCGAACTTGCTCACAACCCCAGCCCCTCTCCCAGTCGTGGCAGCGCCTCCCGGGCGAGAGGTACGTCGACGCCGAGCTCGTCGGCCAGCGCGATCGCGTAGGTCAGGTCCTTCTCCCCCAGCGCCCGCACGTGGTCGAAGACCCCGTGCCAGAAGTCGCCCTCGGGGATCGGCGCGGCGGTGGCGCGGTGCATGATCGCGCCCGGACCGCCGGTGACCGCGTCGGTGTGCCGCACGACCTCGCCCAGCGCGACCAGGTCGAGGCCGGCGGCCTCCGCCAGTCGCTGGGCCTCGGTGGCGGCGGTGAACGCCACGAAGTGGATGAGGTTGCGGGCCAGCTTCATCCGGGTGCCCGCCCCGACGGGGCCGGCGTGGACGACCTTCGAGCCCATCGCCTCCAGCGCCGGCCGCGCGACCTCGAAGGCATCGCCCGGGCCCCCGACCATGATCGCCAGCGATCCGTCGGCCGCCCCCATCGAGCCGCCGGAGACCGGGGCGTCGAGGACGGTGAGGCCGTCCGCGGCCAGCGACTCCGGCGTGCCGGGCGCGACCGTCGAGTGCACGACCAGGACCGGGCCAGGACCGACGGCTGCGGCCACCGAGCGCACCTGGTCGTCGTCGCGCACCATCACGCACACGACGTCGGCGTCGATCCCCGCGACGTCGGCCGCGGCGCTCGCTCCGGCGGCGACCAGCTCGGCGACCGGGTCCGGCACGACGTCGTACACCGTCAGGTCGATGCCGTCGGCGGCCGCGAGCCGCAGCGCCATCGGCTTGCCGATGTTGCCGAGCCCGACGAAGGCGACGCGCAGGTCAGGCACGGAAGGTCTGCCCGCCGTCGACGGCGATGATCTGCCCCGTCACCCACGATGACTCCTCGGAGAGCAGGAAGAGGCACGCCCCCACCATGTCCTCGGGCTGGCCCATCCGCTTGAGCGCGAGTCCCTTCACCAGCTCCTCGGCCGCGTCGCCCGCCTGGGTCCGCGTCGCCGCGGTGTCCGTCGGCCCGGGCGCGATCGCGTTGACCCGGATCCCCATCCCGCCGAGCTCGTGCGCGAGCTGCTGGGTCAGGCCGTTGACGCCGACCTTGGCCAGGCCGTAGAAGCTGGAGTAGAGGTACGCCGCGGTCGAGCTCTGGTTGACGATCGAGCCCCCGCCGCGCCTCTGCAGCTCGGGCCAGACGGCGCGGGTCATCACCAGGGCGCCGTCCATGTTCACCGACATGAACCTCCGGTAGTAGTCCCAGTCGACGGAGATCAGCAGGTCGAAGGCCATCTCGCCGTAGATCGCGGCGTTGTTGACCAGCCCGTCGATCCCGCCGAAGCGCTCGACGGTCGCGGTGACCAGCCCGGCCGCGTCCTCGTGCGAGGACACGTCGCAACGGACGAAGAGCCCGCCGACGTCGGCCGCGACCTTCTCCCCGCCTTCGACGTCGAGGTCGGCGACCACGACCGACGCCCCCTCCGCCGCGAGCGCCCGGGCGTAGGCCTCACCGATGCCTCGGGCCGCACCCGTCACGACGACGACCTTGTCCTGGAACCTGCTCATCTCACTCCTCTGCCTGGCCTGGCGGGATAGTCCCTCACGATGTGGTTGTCTGGGAGCGCTCCCGCGCCACCACATCGTGAGGGACTATCCCGCCGGCTCGGCGATCACCTTGGTCTCGAGGTACTCCTCGAACCCCGCGACACCCATCTCCCGGCCGATGCCGGACTGCTTGTAGCCGCCGAACGGCGCGTCCGGGCTGAACCAGACGCCGCCGTTGACGGCGATCGTGCCGGTGCGGATGCGCGCCGCGACCGCCTTCGCGCGCTCCAGCGAGCCGGACTCGACCGACCCCGACAGGCCGTAGGGCGAGTCGTTGGCGATCCGCACCGCGTCGTCGTCGCCGTCGTGCGCGATGACGACCAGCACCGGGCCGAAGATCTCCTCCCGCGCGAGGCGCGAGGAGTTGTCGAGGCCCGCGACCACGGTCGGCTCGACCCAGAACCCGTCCCGGTCGATGACATGGCCGCCGGTGGCGAACGTGCCGCCCTCCTCCTCGGCCAGCCGGAGGTACGCCGCCACGCGGTCGCGCTGCGCGGCGGAGATCACCGGCCCGCAGATCGCGCCGGGGTCGGCCGGGTCCTTGGCGCCGATGGACTCCATCGTGGCCGCGGCGACCTGCACCGCCTCGTCGTACCTCTCCCGCGGGACGAGGAGGCGGGTCGTGATCGCGCAGCCCTGCCCGGCGTGGATGCACGCCGTGAACGCGGTGGCGCCGGCGGCCGCGGCGAGGTCGGCGTCGTCGAGCACGATCGCGGCGGACTTGCCGCCGAGCTCGAGGAAGACCTTCTTCAGCGTCGGCGCGGCCGCGGCCATGATCGACCGGCCGACCTGGGTGGAGCCGGTGAAGGACACCATGTCGACGCGCGGGTCGGTGGTCAGCAGCGCCGCCACCTCGTTCGAGCGGGGCGTCACCACGTTGAAGACGCCGGCGGGGACGTCGGTGTGCTCGGCGACGAGACGGCCCAGCTCGGCCGCCACCCACGGGGTGTCCGGCGCCGGCTTGAGCACCACCGTGCAGCCGGCGGCCAGGGCCGGGCCGACCTTGGCCAGGTTGATCTGGGTCGGCACGTTCCACGGCGAGATCGCGGCGACGACCCCCACCGGCTCCCGCCGCACGGTCCGCCGCGACGCGATGCCCAGGGGGGCCGCGACGCCCAGGTCGGTCTCGAACGCATAGGTCTCCAGCAGGTCGGTGACCCACCTCAGGCCCGCGACCGGCACGTCGAAGCCGGCCGCGCCCATCAGGAAGCCGGGCATGCCGACCTCGGCGGTGGTCAGCGCCTTGAACGCCTCCGCGTGCTCGATCAGCGCGGCGTGCAGCTGGCGCAGGCAGCGCAGCCGCAGCGCGGTGTCCGTCGACCAGTCCGTCTCGTCGAAGGCCCGGCGGGCGGCGCCGATCGCGGCGTCGACGTCCGCCGCGGCGCCGTCCGGCGCGACGCCGATCTCCTGCCCCGTCGCCGGGTCGAGGATCGGGTACGTCGCCGCAGCGCCGACGAGCTTGCCGTCGATCAGCTGCTGGGCGGGCGGCGGGAGGGCGGTCACGGCGTCGGCTCCTGCGTGACGTAGTCGCCGCGCTCGACCGGCGGCGGCCACACCGTCGAGGGGAGGTCCTCGGGCCGGTAGTGGCCGGGGACCTCGAGGCCGAAGACCTGGAGCCGCTTGACCAGGGTGTCGGGCGCCTTGCCGGACTTCGCGACCCGGCCCATGGTGTGCGCCATCGCGCCGAAGTCGAACCAGTCGCGCTGCCAGGCGAACTTCAGGCTCCCCGCGTCCGGGCCGTCGTCCTGCCGCTCCACGCCGAACCAGGACCCGCCCAGCCCGGGGATCTCGAACTCGCGCCCGGTCTCGTCGTCGAGGATGCCGGCCCGCTGCTTCCAGAAGCCCACCACCATGGCGTTCTGCTCGTCGATGACCGTCGCCTGGTAGTCGTAGTGCCAGCCGTCGAAGCCGTCCATCTCGATGCCGATGGCCCAGTCCCGGATCTGGTCGCGGCCCACCGCCATGAAGTGCTCGTCGGGGGTCAGCATCCAGCCGTACGTCGCGTCCTCGGCGTACCACTCGGCCATCCGCCGCCAGTTGCCCGAGGCCTCGGCCTCGCGGTTCACCTCGAGCCAGGTCGCCCAGAACTCCTCGATCTCCGCCCGGGTCAGGTCCGACACACGCTCACTCCTCCTCGAGGGCCAGCGCCATGGCTGGGCAGTACTGGACGGCGGCCTGCACGCCCGGCCGCTGGGAATCGTCGGGGTGCTCCTCGAGCACGGTGACCCGGTCGGCCGCGGCGTCGAAGCCGAACACCTCGGGCGCCTCGCCCTGGCACGTCTGGTGCGCCTGGCAGAGGTCGAGGTCCGCGACGACCCTCATGAGGCAGCTCCGGCGGCGCGGCACGTGAGGTCTCGATACACCGTCGCTCGTCCCTCGCGACGGCACTCGACCACCGAGACGGCAGCACGGTCCGTGAGGTCTCGATACACCGTCGCTCGTCCCTCGCGACGGCACTCGACCACCGAGGCTCGGCCCCTCCTTCGGTGGTCGAGTAGCCGCCGAGGAACGAGGCGGCGTATCGAGACCACGGGCGCTCTCACGCCGACCTCCGGCGGTAGCGCACCCGGCAGGGCTGCGCGAGCTGGATGACCATCTTGGAGACGTCGTCGCGGTAGGTCTCGGCGGGCTGGGCCGGCTCGAACTCGTAGTCGCGCAGGATCACCGAGAAGATCGCCTTCATCTGCATCATCGCGAAGGCGTTGCCCACGCACCGGTGCTTGCCGGCGCCGAACGGGATCCAGGTCCAGCGGTGCTGGAGGTCCTCCTGGCGCGGGTCGACGTAGCGCCCCGGGTCGAAGGAGTCCGGCTGCGGGAAGTCGGTGGCGATCCGGTTCGAGACGCGCGGCGACGCGGCGACGACGGTGCCGGGCGCGATCGGGTGGCCGGCGAGCTCGATCTCCTCCTGCACGACCCGCATCAAGATGATCAGCGGCGGGTGCAACCGCAGCGTCTCCTTGAGCGCCGCCTCCAGCTGCGGGATCGAGCGGAGCGCCTGGAAGGACACCTCGGCCCCGTCGGCGTACAGCTCGTCGAGCTCCTGCACGACCGCCGCCATGGTCTCGGGGTGCCGCATCAGCTCGATCAGCGCCCACGACGCCGTGCCCGAGGAGGTGTGGTGGCCGGCGAACATCATCGAGATGAAGATGCCGGTGACGTAGTCGGCGCTCATGTCGATGGAGATGAGCACGTCGAGCAGGTCGCGGTCCTCGCGGGCGACCGTGCCACGCGCCCGGCGGCGGTCGATGATCCCCTGCACCAGCCCGACCAGCTCCTCGCGCGCGGCGTCGCGCCGGCGGAAGGACTCGATGTCGAGGTAGGGGTCGACGTAGGCCAGGGCGTCGGTGCCGCGCTCGAGCTCGTGGTAGAGCGCGGCGAAGCGGCCGTCGAGCTCCTCGCGGAACGGCTTGCCGATCAGGCAGGCCGACGTCGTGTAGATCGTCAGCTCCGCGAACCAGTCGAGCAGGTCGATCTCGCCCTCGTCACCCCACTTCGCGACCATCCGGTTGATCTCGGCCTCGATCGTGGACGCGTGCCCGCGCATCATGTCGCCGCGCAGTGCCTGGTTCTTCAGCATCTGCTGGCGCTCCTCCGGCGAGGCGTCGAAGACCACGCCCTTGCCGAAGATCGGCGTCATGAAGGGGTACGCCGCCGCCT
>JAEZKN010000260.1 GCA_023415395.1 Actinomycetes bacterium | reverse complement strand
AGCCAGCGCAGGGCGAGAGCCTGACGTCGCCCCGGACCTCGAGGATGGTGATCGTGACGTCCTCGCCGAGGACGACGCTCTCCCCCGGGCGACGACTCAGAACCAGCATGGGCCCACGCTACCGGTCGCTGCTCGCCGAACGGCGGTCAGGCGATGAGCGGCGCGGCGATGGGCAGGCCCGGCTCGTCCAGGACGATCTGGCCGGCCCGTCGCGTGGCGGGGTTCACCAGCACCGGTGCGGCGAGGTTCGCGGTCGTCGAGGACAGGGAGGTGCCCGCGTTGAGCACGACGAGCAGCAGCACGTCCTCGGGCGAGTGGATCTCGAGGTCGGCGATCACGTCGTCCTCGACCTCGGGGGCGTAGTCGGGGAAGAACCGCGCGGGCGGCACCACCAGGAACCGCAGGTCGGGGTCGTCCAGCGACTTCAGGCTGCACAGGTCGCCGGACTCGTCGAGGCGGACCAGCGCGAAGCGGCGCTGCTCCGGGAAGCCCGGCATCGGCCGGACCATCTCGATCACGGGCACGTCGGTGTCGTCGGTCGTCATCGGGGTCATCGTCGCAGTGGTCATCAGCGGGTCACCTCAAGAAGTCGAGCAGGCTCGGCTGCATGACACGGGCGGTGGCCGCCAGTGCGGCCTGGTAGGCGACCTCCTGGAGCTGGAGGTCCACGGTGGCCTTGGGCAGGTCGGTGTTCTCGATCTCGGAGAGGGAGGCGGTGAGCGAGATCTCGGCGTCGGCGGCCGCCTTCTGGGCCTGCTCGACCCGGTTGGTGCGCGCACCGATCGTCGACTGGACGTCGGTGATCCGGCCCTGGTGCGCGGCCAGCGCGTCGGCGGCGGCGCGGATGCCGTCCTGGTCGTTGCCGCGCAGCGCGTCCGCGAGGGCCTGCAGGTCGTCGAAGACGTTGCTCCCGTCGGCCCCGACGACGTCGGGGCCCTCCACGTCCACGCGGATCTTCACCCCGTCACCGACCGTGCGCATCACCGCGCCCGGCTCACCGACGTAGGCGCCGTCCTGGTCGTAGGCCTGCGAACCGGCGGTGATGCCGCCGAACACCGGACGGCCGAGGTACGTCGCGTTCGCGGTCTGCAGCAGGCCGGCGCGGATCTGGTCGACCTCGATGGCCAGCGCCTCGCGGGCCTGCGGACCCACCGACCCCTCGTTCGCACCGCGCAGGGCGAGGTCGCGACCCCGCCGGACCTGGTCGGTCATCGAGGAGAGCGTGGCGTCGATCTGGTTGAGCCAGGCGACGGCGTCGTTGGCGTTGCGGGCGTACTGCTTCTGCTCGGCGACCGAGACCCGGAAGCGCATCGAGCTGACCGCACCGGTCGGGTCGTCGGAGGGGCGGTTGATCAGCTTGCCCGTCGAGAGCTGCTCCTGGACCCTGGCCAGCCGGTCGAGGCTCGTCTGCATCCCGCGGAACGCGGACTGGGACATCATCCGCTGGGTCATCCGCTCGACGGCCATCAGCGCACCAACCCGGTCCGGTTGATGAGCGTGTCGAGCAGCGAGTCCACGGTGGTCATGACCCGGGCCGCAGCCTCGTAGCCGCGCTGGGCGGTCAGCATGTTGACGGTCTCCTCGTCCAGGCTCACGCCCGCGAGCTGCTCGCGGGCGGCGTCGACCTGGTTGGTCAGGGCCTGCTGGTTGGCGGCCAGCCGCTTGGTCGAGGCGACGGTCGTCCCGAAGCCGTTGACCAGCTGCTGGTAGGCGTCGTCGACCGTGATCGAGTCGATCAGCAGGTCGGCGTTGCCGGCGTCGATGACGTCGCCGCTGGCGACGCTCGACGCGGCGAGCCTCTTGGGGTCGGTGATCGCGACGGTCAGGGTGCCGGCCACGTCGGCGGGGTCGTAGTCGAACAGGTCCCCGCCGGGGTCGCCGTACCGGTCGAAACCGAGCGCGTGCTGCGTGTTCAGCGCGTCGGCGAGGTCCTGGGCCACGGCCGAGAGCCCGTCGGCGTAGTCGGGCAGCTTGGTGTCGAGCAGGTCGGCGATCGCCCCCACCTGGCCACCCAGCGAGCCCGGTACGGCGCCGCCGCCGTCGCTGATCGCGAAGGCCGTCGGCTTCTCGCCCGAGACGATCTCGAGCTCGCTCGCGGTGTCCCCGCTGACCAGCGAGACGCCGTTCAGCTCGACGTCCATGCCGCCGTCGCTGCGGATCGTCGCGGTGCCGCCGGTGAGCTGGGCCAGCCGCATGGCCAGCCGGTCCCGCTCGTCGAGGAGGTTCGCGGTGTCCGACGACGACAGGCTCGACGCGGCGATGCTCTGGTTGGTCGCCGCGAGCTCGCGGGCCACCGTGTTGACCTCGGTGACGGTCACGGCGAGGCGCGACTGCTGGTCGGCCGTCTCCTCGGCGAGGTTGCGCGCCTGGAGACGGATGGCGTCCGCCACCGTGTTGGCCGCGGCCAGCACCTGGCTGCGCGCGGCGTCGCTGCCCGGCGCGTTGACCAGGTCGTGCAGAGTCGACTTGAAGGCCGCGAGCGCGGCGGAGACACCGTTGCCGCCGGGCTCGGCGAGCCCGGTCTCGACGCGGGCCAGCGCGCCGGCCTGCAGGTCGAGGTAGGCCTGGCGGCCGTGCTCGGCCCGGCCCCGGATCTCGAGGAACGGATCGACCATCCGGCCGATCCCGGACGCCTGGACGCCGGCGGCGGTCGGGCTCGGCCGCGACCACAGCGCGTTGACCGGACCGGCCCCCATGGTCTCGCCGACCACGCGTCGGCGGACGTAGCCGTCGGTCCCGGAGTTGGCCACGTTCGTGCCGGCGACGTCGAGCGCCACCTGCTGGTACCGCATCGCGCTGAGCGCGCTGTTCATCGACGCGAAGGACGCCACGGCTCACAGGCTCCTGTCGACCACGCCGACCCGGGTGTCGCCCGGTGTCGCCGCGCCTGCCGCGGTGTACATCCGGCCACCCACGTCGGTCCCGAGAAGGGTCTCGTGCGCTGCCCGCAGGCCGTGCGCGATGAGAACCCGGTTCGTCGCTGCGATGCGCTCGATCTCCTCGCTGGTCGCCGCGAAGGCCTCGCGGTGGTCCGCGAGGATGGCGCGCCAGGGCTCGTCGGCCGCCTCGATGAGGTCGGCCAGGCTTGGGTTCGGCGCGAGTCCCGCCTCGGCCGCGGCCTGGTCGGCGGCCACGGCGCGCAGCAGCTCCATCTCGCGCAGCTGGTCCACCGCCTCCTCGACCTCGCGGGCGGCGTGCGCCAGCCAGCGGGTCTGGCCGTTGGCCATCACCAGCTGTTCGACCTCGAGCCGGTACTGGAGGGTCTCGAGCAGCTCGCGTTCACGCCACAGCACCAGAGAGAGCTTCTCCACGGTCGATCTCCTCTCGCTCCCTCGTCCCGATACGGTCTGCCGTCCCTCGACGGGACTCATCGGGTGGTCGGCGTCCGACCTGAGGAACTCTGCGGAACTCGGCGCAACTTCTCGCGATCTCTTAGCGGATTGGTCAGGCATCGGCGTCGCGGAAGCCGGACTTGAGGGTTGCTAGACCGGTAAATCGTCACCCGCGCGCCGCGGTCGAATTTCAGGACTTTGACGTCCCGAACGTGCACTATTCCGACCGTGACCCCCCACCACGACGTACCGCCGACCTCGGAGGCGTTGATCGAGCAGCACATGGCGCTGGTCGGACACATCGTTCGCGAGGTCATGGCACGCGTCCCCGCTCACGTCGATCGCGACGACCTCACCTCGGCCGGGCTCGCCGCGCTCGTGCAGGCCGCGCAGGCCTACGACGCCGACCGCGGGGTGCCGTTCTCCCGGTACGCCGCCACCCGGATCCGCGGCGCGCTCGTGGACGAGCTGCGCAGCATCGACTGGGCCTCCCGGTCCGTGCGCCGGCGCGCGCGCGAGCTGGAGTCGACCCGCTCGCGGCTGGCCTCCGCACTGGGCCGGCCCGCCACCGACGCCGAGGTCGCCTCGGCCACCGGCCTCGCCGTGGACGAGGTCACCGCCAACGACGAGGACGTCGCCCGCGCCCAGGTGCTCTCGCTGCACGCCTCGGAGGACGCCGGCCTCGGGGACCACCTGGTCAGCACCACGCCCAGCCCGGAGGTCATGGCCGAGCACCGCGAGCGGCTGGCCTACCTGGCCGAGGCCGTCGCCGAGCTGCCCGAGCGCCTGCGCCTGGTCGTCGAGCAGTACTTCCTGGCCGAGCGGCCGATGGCCGAGATCGCGGCCACCCTGGGGGTCAGCGAGTCCCGGGTCTCGCAGATCCGGGCCGAGGCCCTGGTCCTGCTGCGCGATGCGCTCAACCGGGAGCTCGAGCCCGACCTGGTGCCCGAGCACGCCCGTCCGCAGGGGGCGGCCGCCCGCCGCCGCGAGGCGTACTTCGCCGCCGTCGCGGCGCGGCACGCGGCCGGGCTGCGCCGCTCCACGGGCGAGCCGCCCGTGAACGCCACGGCCTGAGCGACGCGACCCGGGAGTCCTGGGGAAATTTCTCCTCAGGTCCCCGCCGACCTGGCCGATCGGTCCTGACAGCGCCCACGGACGGGCCAGTCAATGACGAGTCGCTGACTCGATTTCCAGGAAGGAAACCCCCATGAGTCTCCGCATCAACCAGAACATCGACGCCATCAACGCGTACCGCAACCTGTCGGTCACGCAGGGCCAGATGTCGAAGTCGCTGGAGAAGCTGTCCAGCGGCTTCCGGATCAACCGGGCCGCGGACGACGCCGCGGGTCTCGCGATCTCCGAGGGCCTGCGCTCGCAGGTCGGCGGCCTCAAGGTCGGCGTCCGCAACGCCCAGGACGGCATCTCCGTCGTCCAGACCGCGGAAGGTGCGCTCACCGAGGTCCACTCCATGCTCCAGCGCATGAACGACCTCGCCGTCCAGAAGAACAGCGGCACCGTCCTCGGCAACGCCGACGCCGAGAAGGCCCTCGACGACGAGTTCACCGCGCTCACCACCGAGATCCAGCGGATCAACGACAACACCAAGTTCAACGGTGTCGCGCTGTTCGCCGGCTCGGCGCTCAACTTCCAGGTGGGCTACGACAACGCCGACGCGATCGAGGTGACCGACACCGCGCTGGCCGCCATCGACGTCAGCGGGGCGAGCATCGACGACAGCAACTCGGTGCAGGAGGCGATCAACGCGATCTCCGCCCAGCGCGCCGAGCTCGGTGCGTTCCAGAACCGGTTCGAGCACACCATCAACAACGTGAACACCGCCATCGAGAACCTGTCCGCGTCGGAGAGCCGCATCCGCGACACCGACATGGCGCAGGAGATGGTGAGCTTCACCCGCTCGCAGATCCTGTCGCAGGCCGGCACGGCGATGCTCGCGCAGGCCAACCAGGCCTCGCAGAACGTCCTGTCGCTGCTGCGCTGAGAGCAGTCCTCGGGGAGGGCGTGACACACGCC
>JAEZKN010000131.1 GCA_023415395.1 Actinomycetes bacterium | reverse complement strand
TCCTCGGGCCGCCGCGACCCGCGCGAGCTGAGCACCGAGCAGTGCGAGGCGGTGATCGACGAGCTCCAGCGGATGCAGGTGTTCTACGTCAACATCGGCGGCGGCGAGCCCACGATCCGTCCGGACTTCTGGCACCTGCTCGAGTACGCGGTCGACCACCAGGTGGGGGTGAAGTTCTCCACCAACGGCGTGCGGCTGACGCCCGAGCGCGCGGCCTTCCTGGCCTCGCCGGCCTGCGGTGGCTACGTCGACGTGCAGATCTCGCTGGACGGCGCGACCGCCGAGGTCAACGACTACGTCCGCGGACCGGGGTCCTACGACACCGCGATCACCGCGCTGCGCAACCTGCGCGACGCGGGCTTCTCCGACGCCAAGATCAGCGTGGTCTGCACGCGGCAGAACATCGGTCAGCTCGACGAGTTCCAGGCCCTGGCCGACGAGTACGGCGCCACGCTGCGCCTCACGCGGCTCCGCCCGTCCGGACGTGGGGCCGACGTGTGGGACGAGCTGCACCCCCTTCCGGAGCAGCAGCGCGAGCTCTACGACTGGCTCCTCGCGCGTGGCGAGGGCGTGCTGACCGGCGACTCGTTCTTCCACCTCGCCGGCTTCGGTGAGTCCCTGCCCGGCCTCAACCTCTGCGGCGCCGGTCGGGTGGTGTGCCTGATCGACCCGGTCGGTGACGTCTACGCCTGCCCGTTCGCGATCCACGACGACTTCCTGGCCGGCAACGTGCTGACCGGCGGCGGCTTCCAGCAGGTCTGGCAGCACTCGCCGCTCTTCGAGGACCTGCGCTCGCCGCAGACCGGCGGGGCCTGCACCCAGTGCGCCCACTACGACGCCTGCCGCGGCGGCTGCATGGCCGCGAAGTTCTTCACCGGGCTGCCCCTCGACGGCCCGGACCCTGAGTGCGTGCAGGGGTACGGCGAGCTGGCGCTGGCCGGGAGCCGGACGATCCCCGCGGCGAGCCAGGACCACTCCAAGGCCGCGCCCACGCGCAACCAGCCGGTGATGCTGACGCTGATGACCCGGCCACCGGTGAACGACTGCGCGGAGAGCCCGCTGGCGGGGTTCACGCCGTGAGGCTCGAGAGCCCCTGGAAGCAGAACCCGTGGTTCGAGTCGGTCGCCGTGGCGCAGCAGCGGGCGCAGAAGCGGCTGCCCGCTCCGGTCTACGCCGCGCTGCTCGCTGGGTCCGAGCGCGGCCAGACCGTGCGCGACAACCAGGCCGCCTTCGCCGAGCTCGGCCTGCTCCCGCACGTCGCGGGGCAGCACGCAGAGCGGTCGATGACCCGCAGGGTGCTGGGGCAGGACGTCTCGCTGCCGGTGCTGATCAGCCCCACCGGCGTCCAGGCGGTGCACCCCGACGGTGAGGTCGCGGTGGCGCGTGCGGCGAACGCGCGTGGCACGCTGATGGGGCTCTCGAACTTCGCCAGCAAGCCGGTCGAGGAGGTCGTCGAGGCCTGCCCGCGCACGCTCTTCCAGATGTACTGGACCGGCGACCGCGACGTGGTCGTCCAGCGCATGGAGCGCGCGCACCAGGCCGGTGCGATCGGCCTGATCGCCACGCTGGACTGGTCGTTCTCGATGGGGCGCGACTGGGGGAGCCCGGAGATCCCGGAGAGGATCGACCTCAAGGCGATGGTGCGGCTGGCACCGAAGGTCGTGACGAAGCCGCGGTGGCTGATGCAGTTCGGGCCGCGCCACCTCCCCGACCTGACCGCGCCGAACCTCGCTCCTCCTGGCCCAGACGGTCGGCCGGGGGTGGCGCCGACGTTCTTCGGTGCCTACTACGAGTGGATGACCACCCCGCCGCCCTCGTGGGAGGACGTGGCGTGGATGCGCCAGCAGTGGGCGGACATCAGCGGGACGCCGTTCCTGCTCAAGGGCGTCGCGCGGGTCGACGACGCGCGCCGGGCCGTGGACGCGGGCGTCGACGCGATCTCGGTGTCCAACCACGGCGGCAACAACCTGGACGGTACGCCGGCCACGATCCGCCTGCTGCACCCGATCGCGACCGCGGTCGGCGACCAGGTGGAGGTGCTGCTCGACGGCGGCGTGCGCCGCGGCTCGGACGTCGTGAAGGCACTCGCACTCGGTGCGCGGGCGGTGCTGATCGGCCGCGCGTACCTGTGGGGGCTGGCCGCGAACGGCCAGGCGGGCGTGGAGAACGTGCTCGACATCCTCCGCGGCGGCATCGACTCCGCCCTGATGGGACTGGGTCTCTCGTCCGTCGACGAGCTCACGCCCGAGACCCTGCTGGTGCCCGAGCGCTTCCACGTCTCATGAGCTCGCTCGCCCGGGCCACCTCGGCCGAGACCGCTGGCGCGGGCCTCGTCCTGGTGCCGCTGGGCTCGATCGAGCAGCACGGCCCGCACCTCCCGCTCGACACGGACACGGTCATCGCGACCGCGGTCGCCCACGAGGTCGGCGCCGCGCTGGACGCCTGGGGCGCGCCGCCGGTCGCCTACGGCTCCAGCGGCGAGCACCAGTCGTTCCCCGGCACGGCGTCGGTCGGCACCGAGGCGCTCACGCACCTGCTGGTCGAGCTGGTCCGCTCGGTGCGCACGTGGGCCGGGCGGGTCGTGATCGTCAACGCCCACGGGGGCAACGTCGCCGCGCTCCGGGCGTCCGACGAGCTCGAGTGGGTCGCGTGCGCGACCGAGCCTCCGCTCGTTCCTGGCGCGGACCTCCACGCGGGCTTCACCGAGACCTCGCTGATGCTGCACCTGCGGCCCGAGTCGGTGCGGCTCGACCGCGCCCAGGCCGGGAACACCCAGCCGTTGAGCGAGATCCTCCCCGCGATGGTGGCGGGCGGCGTCGGTGCGGTGTCCCCGAACGGCGTGCTCGGCGACCCCGCCGGCGCGAGCGCGGAGGAGGGCGAGCGGGTGCTGCGGCACATGGTCGCCGAGATCGTGGGGCGGCTCTCGTGAGGGTCGCGCTCGTCACCGGAGCCGCCGGGGGCATCGGATCCGCGACCGTCAAAGCCCTGGCGGCGCAGGGGTACGGCGTCGTCGGGCTCGACCTCGAGCCCGCCCCCGAGAGCGAGGGCGTCGTCCACC
>JAEZKN010000077.1 GCA_023415395.1 Actinomycetes bacterium | reverse complement strand
CCGTCGTAGCGCTCACGCACCGCGGCGGCCGCGCCGGGGAGGTCGGTGTTGTCGGCCACGACGACCCGGCCCTCCTCGAGCACGAGCGTGTTGACGCTGCCGGCCAGTCGCGCGCGGTCGGTGACCGCGGCACCGGCGAGCGCGAGACCGGCCCGCTTGTGCGGCATGGTCAGCGACAGGCCGCGCCACGTCGCGTCGAGCCCGCCCACGAACTCCGGCAGGCCTCCGTCGGGCACCCGGACGGCGTCGTACTCGAAGGCCAGTCCGGTGGCGGCGTACCCCGCGCGGTGCAGGACCGGCGACAGCGAGTGGGCGATGGGGTCGCCCAGGACCGCACACCTCATGACCGGGGTCGCCGGGCTCGGGTCAGCAGGCACCGCCCGACTCGTTCTCGCAGTAGTCGCGCAGCTCGTTCTTGTACTGGAGGAACTCGTCGTAGGTCTCGGCGAACTTGGTCTCGCCGGTCTTGAGGTTGACCGTGACGTAGTAGTACCAGTCGCCGTCCGCCGGCTGTGTCGCCGCCACGATGGCCGCGTCGCCGGGCGCCTCGATCGGGCCGGGCGGGAGGCCGGGGTACTTGTAGGTGTTGTACGGCGAGTCGATCTGGAGGTCGTCCTCCGTCGGCACCGCGCCGAGGTCGTTGTCGGCGGCGTAGTTGACCGTGGCGTCGATCTGGAGGAGGCCGTTGGTCTCCGAGCCGGTCAGGCGGTTGTAGATCACCCGCGCGATCTTGGGCATGTCGTCGCCGCGACCCTCGGCCTCGATCAGGCTGGCGATCGTCATCAGCTCGGCCGGGCTGTAGCCCAGCTCGGCCGCCGCACCCTCGAGGTCGGCGTCGTCGGCGGCCTGGCGCCACCGGTCGACCATCGCGGTCAGCATCGAGGTCGGCGTCGCGTTCGGGCCGAAGTCGTAGGTCGCCGGGAAGAGGTAGCCCTCGGCGTTGCCGTCGGCGTAGTCCGGGAGCCCGAGCTTGCCGGGGTTCGCGAGCGCCTTCTCGAAGGCCTTGGCCGGGAAGTCGGTCTTGTCGGCGAGGATCGCCACCGTGTCCTCCACGGTCAGCCCCTCGGGGATGAGGACCGTGGCCTTCACGATGTTCGACGGATCGACGAGGATCTGCACGACGTCGTCGGCCGGCATCTCCTTCTTGAGCGTGAAGAAGCCCGGCTGGAGGTTGGCCCAGTCCGGGTTGGCGTTCGCGGCCGAGGTGAACGCCTCCACCGAGGCGACCACGCCCTCCTCCTTGAGCCGGCGACCGATCGCCGCCGCGTTGTCCCCGCTGACGACCTCGAAGGTGACCTCGCCCCGACCGGGGCCGTCGAAGTCCTCGGCGGCCTGGAACTGCTCGCCGATCTTGTCGATGCCCCAGGTCGCGACGAAGTAGAGGCCGCCGACGATCATGGCCATCGCGACGAGCACGGCCAGGCAGCCGGGCAGGTTGCGGCGCTTCGCGGCGCGGCGGCGCCCGGGCGCCTCCCGGCTGCCCAGGAGCGGCTCCGTCTCGTGCTCCTCCGAGGTCAGGTCGTGCTCGTCCGTCATGCGGTCTCCTCGACGATCTCCCCCGGTGCGTTCCCGGTCGTGCGTTCGGTGTCCAGCGCGTGCTGCAGGATCAGGACGGCAGCTGCCTGGTCGACCACGGCGCGCCGCTTCCCCCCCTTGCGGCCCTGGTCGCGCAGCATAGCCTCCGCGGAAACCGGGGTCATGCGCTCGTCGACCAGCCGCACCGGCACCGGCGCGACCCGCCGGGCCAGCGCCGCGGCGAACTCGCGCACCTTCGCCGCCGCCGGCCCCTCGCGGCCGGACAGCGACCGGGGCAGCCCCATCACGACCTCGACGGCCTCCTCCTCCGCGAGGATCGCGGCGATGCGGGCCAGGTCGCCCTTGCCCCGCCGGACCGTCTCGACCGGCGTCGCGAGGAACCCGCACGGGTCGCTGCGCGCGACGCCGATCCGGGCGTCTCCCGGGTCGATGCCCAGGCGTACGCCGTGGCGCATCAGCCTGCGGCCACCCGCCCGACCTCGGCGGTGACGAGGGCGAGCGCCTCGTCGATGCGCGAGGCGTCGGTGCCGCCGCCCTGGGCGACGTCGGCCTTGCCACCACCCTTGCCGCCGACCAGCGGCCCGACGGCGCGGACCAGGTCGTTGGCGCTCAGGCCGCGAGCCCGGGCCTCGTCGTTGAGCGCGGCCACCACGGCGACCTTGCCGTCGGCCGCGCCGATCACGACCACGACACCAGGCTCGCCCTGGGGCAGCCGACCGCGGACGTCGAGGGCGAGCGTGCGGACGTCACCGCCACCGGCGCCGTCGGCACGGTGGGCGACCACGTTGACCGGCCCGACCTTCGTCGCACCGGCGGCGAGCTCGCCACCGGCGGCCAGCAGCTGGCCGAGGCGGACCTTCTCGATCTCCTTCTCCGCCGCGCGCAGCTTCTCGACGATGTCGTTGACCCGCTCGGGCAGCTGCTCGGGGCGGACCTTGAGCGTCTCGGAGAGCTGGTTGACCAGGACGTGCTCGCGCGCGAGGAAGCGGTAGGCGTCGCTGCCGACCAGCGCCTCGACCCGGCGCACTCCGGAGCCGATCGAGGACTCGCCGAGCAGCTTGATGACGCCGAGCTTGCCGGAGCTGCCCGCGTGGGTGCCGCCGCACAGCTCGCGCGCCCAGTCGCCGACGGAGACGACGCGCACCTGGTCGCCGTACTTCTCCCCGAAGAGGGCCATCGCCCCGGAGGCCACGGCCTCCTTCTGGGTCATGATCTCGGCGTGCACGGCGAGGTCGTCGAGGACGACGTCGTTGACCCGCGCCTCGACGTCGGCCATGACCGAGGCCGGCACGGCGCCGGTCGCGGAGAAGTCGAAGCGGAAGCGGCCGGGCGCGTTCTCCGAGCCCGCCTGCGTCGCGGTCTCTCCCAGCGCCTCGCGGAACGCCTTGTGGACCATGTGGGTCGCGGTGTGCGCGCGCGAGATCGACCGGCGGCGCTCGACGTCGACGAGGGCCTGGGCCGACAGCCCGGCGGTGACCTCGCCCTCGAGCACGCGCACGTGGTGGGCGATGACGCCGGTCACCGGCGACTGGACGTCGAGCACCTCGACGCGCGCGCCGTTGGCCAGCTCGATGACGCCCTGGTCGGCGCGCTGGCCGCCGCCCTCGGCGTAGAAGGGGGTGCGGTCGAGGACCAGCTCGACGAGCTCGCCCGGGCCGGCCGCGCGGACGACGCCGCCGTCGGCGACGATCCCGCGGACCGTGCCCTCGTCGGTGACGGTCTGGTAGCCGGTGAACTCGACCGGCGTGCCCATCTCGTCGGCGACGGCGCGGTAGGCCGACGCGTCGCGGTGCTGGCCCTTCTTGGCCCGCGCGTCGTCCTTGGCCCGCTGGCGCTGCTCGTCCATCAGCCGGCGGAAGCCGTCCTCGTCGACGGAGAGGCCCTGCTCGGCCGCCATCTCGAGGGTCAGGTCGATCGGGAAGCCGTAGGTGTCGTGCAGCGCGAACGCGCGGTCGCCGGACAGCTGGCTGCCGCCGCCCTGCTTCACCTCGGTCGCGGCGAGGTCGAAGATCTGGGTGCCGGCCCGCAGGGTCTGGCGGAACGCCTGCTCCTCGGCGTACGCCACCGTCGAGATGCGCTCCCAGTCCTGGTGCAGCTGGCCGTAGGTCTCGCCCATCTTGTCGCGGCTGACCGGGAAGAGCTCGGGCAGCGACGGGTCCTCGTAGCCGAGCAGGCGCACCGAGCGGACCGCGCGGCGCAGCAGCCGGCGCAGCACGTAGCCGCGGGCCTCGTTGCCGGGCGTGACCCCGTCGGCGATGAGCATCATCGAGCTGCGCACGTGGTCGGCGACGACCCGGAAGCGGACGTCGTCCTCGGGGTCGGCGCCGTAGCGGCGGCCGGTGAGCTCCTGGGCCTTCTCGATCACGGGGAACATGACGTCGATCTCGTACATGTTGTCCTTCCCCTGGGTGAGGAAGGCGACCCGCTCGAGGCCCATGCCGGTGTCGATGTTCTTCTTCGGCAGCGACCCCGCGATGTCGAAGTCCTCCTTGGACCGCACCGCGGAGAGCTCGTCCTGCATGAAGACCAGGTTCCAGAACTCCAGGTAGCGGTCCTCGGCGGAGAAGTCCCCGTCCGGGCCGTACGCGGGGCCGCGGTCGTAGAGCAGCTCCGAGCACGGGCCACCCGGACCGGGCACGCCCATGGACCAGTAGTTCTCCTTGGGCCCGAGCCGGATGATCCGGTCGTCGGGCAGGCCGGTGACCTTGCGCCACAGGCCGAGCGCCTCGTCGTCGCCGTCGAGGATCGAGGGGTAGAGCCGGCTCTCCTCGAAGCCCCAGCCACCGTCGGCGACCGGCTTGGTCACGAGCTCCCAGGCGAGCTCGATGGCGCCCTCCTTGAAGTAGTCGCCGAAGGAGAAGTTGCCGCACATCTCGAAGAACGTGCCGTGGCGGGTGGTCTTGCCGACGTCCTCGATGTCCGGGGTGCGCACGCACTTCTGGACGCTGGTCGCGCGCGGGTACGGCGGCGCCTCCTGCCCGAGGAAGTAGGGCTTGAACGGCACCATGCCGGCGTTGACGAACAGCAGGTTCGGGTCGTCGAGCAGCAGCGATGCGGACGGGACCGGGGTGTGTCCGTGCGACTCGAAGTGCGCCACGAACCTCCGGCGAATCTCCGCGGTGTCCATCAGTTGCTGCCTTCCTGGTCCTGGGTGGTGGCCGGGACCGCCCGGTGGCGGCCTCCGATGAGCTCGGGTGTCCCATGGGGCACGAGTCCGAGGCGCTCGCGCAACTCCGATTCCTTGTCCGCGCGCCCTTGGGCGACCTCGTCGCGGAGCATGCGCGCGCCGACCTCGAGCGCGCCGAGGCGGTCCTTGAGGCCGGCGACGGTGAACGCC
>JAEZKN010000613.1 GCA_023415395.1 Actinomycetes bacterium | reverse complement strand
GGGCAGCACCGGCAGCGGCCGGATCGGGACGGTGCCGGCGACGTCGCTGGGTGACTTCGCCGCGAGCGTCGCCGCGACCCTGCCCGAGACGGCGCACGGCGTACGCGTCGCGGGGGATCCCGCCCGGCCGGTACGCCGGGTCGCGGTCTGCGGCGGCGCAGGGGACTTCCTGCTCGACACGGTCGCGCGCACCGACGCCGACGTCTACGTCACCAGCGACCTGCGGCACCACCCGGCCAGCGAGTTCCGCGAGCAGGACGGGCCGGCCCTGGTCGACGTGGCGCACTGGGCGGCGGAGTGGACCTGGCTGCCGGTGGTGGAGGCGCGGCTGCGCGCGGCGCTGGGCGATACGGTGGAGACCCGGGTGAGCACCCTGCGCACCGACCCCTGGACCTTCCGAGCATGACCCGAACCACGAGGAGACCCCGCTGAAAGCCGATCCCGCCGCCCAACGAAGGCTCCTCGACGTGCAGGAGCTCGACTCCCGCGCCGACCAGCTGCGGCACCAGCGGAAGTCCCTGCCCGAGATCGCCGAGATCGCCACGCTGACCGGCAAGCGCACCGACGTCGAGAACCTCGTGCGCGACGCCCGCATCGTCGTCGACGACCTGACCGCCGAGCAGAAGAAGGTCGACCAGGACGTCGAGGCCGTGAAGGCGCGGCGCACCCGCGACCGCGACCGGATGGACCAGGGCCTGATCACCAACCCCAAGGACCTCGAGCGGATGCAGCACGAGCTCGAGTCGCTCGAGCGCCGCATCTCCAGCCTGGAGGACGACGAGCTCGACGTGATGGAGAAGCTCGAGGAGGCCCAGGCCGAGCTGGCCAAGCTCGAGGGCATGGTCGCCGAGGCCGACGAGCAGCTCGGCGCCCTCACCGAGGCTCGCGACGAGAAGCTCGCCTCGATCGAGGAGCAGCTGGCCGAGGTGCTCGCCAAGCGCGGCCCGGCGGTCGAGGGGCTGCCCGCCGACCTGCTGGCGCTCTACGACCGGCTCCGCGAGCAGAAGGCCGGCATCGGTGCCGCCGAGCTGCGCGCCCGGCAGTGCGGCGGCTGCCGCCTGAGCATCGACGCCTCCGAGCTGGGCCGCATCCGCGGGCTGGCTGAGGACGAGGTGGTGCGCTGCGAGGAGTGCCAGCGCATCCTGGTCCGCACGCCCGAGTCGGGGCTGTGACGCGGGTCGTCATCGAGGCCGACGGCGGCTCGCGGGGCAACCCCGGCCCGGCGGCGTACGGCGCGGTGCTGCGGGACGCCGACACCGGCGCCGTCATCGCCGAGGACGGCACGGCGATCGGCGTCGCGAGCAACAACGTCGCGGAGTACTCCGGCCTGGTCGCCGGGCTGAGGCTGGCCCGCGAGCTCGCCCCGGACGCCGAGGTCGAGGTCCGGATGGACTCCAAGCTCGTCGTCGAGCAGATGTCGGGCCGCTGGAAGATCAAGCACGACGACATGCGCCGCCTGGCGGGCGAGGCGACCGCGCTGGCGCCGTCCGGCACGACCTACACGTGGATCCCGCGCGAGCAGAACAAGGCCGCGGACCGGCTGGTCAACGAGGCGCTCGACGGCAAGCGCAGCGGTGTCACGGTCGCCGGTGCCCCTGCCCAGGAGCCTGCCCCGGAGCCTGCCCAGGAGGCTGGGCCGAAGCCGGCCCAGGGGTGGGCGCCGCCGGGCAGCCCGACGACCGTCGTGCTGGTGCGTCACGGCGTCACGGCCCACACCGTCGACAAGCGCTTCTCCGGCGGCCTCGCGAGCGCCAACCCCGGCCTCAGCGACGAGGGCCGGGACCAGGTCCGTGCCGTCGGGGAGTGGCTCGGCCCGATCGCGGACAAGATCGACGCGGTCGTCGCCTCGCCGGTGCGCCGCACGCTGGAGTCCGCGGAGATCCTCGCGGACGTCCTCGGGCGTGAGGTCGAGGTGGAGCCGGGCTTCGCCGAGATGGAGTTCGGTGCCTGGGACGGGCTGACCTTCGCTGAGGTGGGGGAGCGTCACCAGGACGAGCTCACCGCGTGGCTCGGGTCGCTGGACGTGGCGCCGGGCGGCACCGGTGAGTCCTTCCGCACCGTCGAGAAGCGTGTGCTCGACGCGCTCGCCCGGACCCTGGACCACCACGCGGGCAAGACCGTGGTGCTGGTCAGCCACGTGACGCCGATCAAGACGATCGTCGCGCACGCGCTGGACGCGCCGCTGGAGGCGGTCTTCCGGATGGAGCTCTCGCCGGCGTCGATCACGGTCGTCTCGTGGTACGACGGCCGCCCCTCGATGCGGATGTTCAACGCGCTGCCGCCGGGCAACGACGTGTTCTCGGCGGGCGCCTCGCGGTGGTGAGTGCTACAGGTCGCTGACGACCACGTCGAGGCGGTCGGCGTCCCCCTCGACGTACCACCCGAGGTCGCGCAGCGCCTCGGCCAGCTTCGCCGGGGTGCGCGGGTCGGCGCCCGACTCCAGCAGCGCGCGGACGATCCGGCCCTTGGTCGCCTTGTTGAAGTGACTGACGACCTTGCGCCTGCCGTCCTGCTCGTGGAGCACGCGGACGCTGGTGGCGCGCACGCCGGTGGGCTTCCAGAAGTTCACGTAGGTGCCGCTGCGCAGGTCGACGAGCAGCCCGCCGCCCACGGCCTCGGTGACGACCGGGCCGAGGTGCTCGCGCCAGGTGGCGGCGACCGGGCCGAGGCCGGGGAGGGTGGTGTCGCCGGAGAGGCGGTACGCCGGGATGCGGTCGCCGGGGCGCACCAGGCCGAACACGCTCGAGGTGACGGCGACGCGCGCGGTCGCCCGGCGCTTGGCGGCCGGGGTCAGTGTGGCGACGTCGAGGGCGTCGTACAGGACGCCGGTGTAGACCTGGTCGGCGCGCTGGGTCGGCGCGCTGCGCAGCCCGCGGTTGAGGGTGACCAGGTCGAGCTGCGTGGTCCCGATCCCGAGGGTCTTCGCGGCCACGTCCGGGTCGCCGCTGCAGAGCTCGACGAGGGCGTCGAGGACGCGCTCGCGGGGCGCGGTGAGGCTCGGGAAGTCGAGCGCGGAGAGGTCGAGCGGCCTGCCGCGGCGCGCGGCGGCCTTGCCCTCGCTGGGCGGCAGCAGGATCAGCACCGGAGGAGTGTCACAGATCGGCGGCGAGCGGTGTCTGGTGGGCATGACCGAGACACGATTCGACCTGTTCAGCTCCGAGCTCATGACCGGCTTCGTCCGCCGGCTCTCCGCGGCCTCCCAGGTGGTGGCCGAGGCCTCCCTGCCCAAGCCGGTCCAGGAGCTGGTGAAGCTCCGCGCCAGCCAGATCAACGGCTGCGGCATGTGCACCGACATGCACGTCAAGGACGCGCTGGCCGCCGGGGAGGACCAGACCCGGCTCTTCCTCGTCGCCGCCTGGCGCGAGGCGACGGTGTTCACCGAGGCCGAGCGAGCGGCGCTCGCGCTGACCGAGGAGGCGACCCGCCTGGCCGACGCCTCGCCCGGCGTCAGCGACGAGACCTGGCGAGAGGTGCGCAAGCACTACGACGACGAGCAGGTCGCTGCGCTGATCGGCGTCCTCGCCGTCATCAATGCCTGGAACCGGATCAACGTCATCGCCGCGACGCCGGCAGGTGGCTACCGGCCGGGGATGTTCGGCTGACCCCACTAGGGTGGCGGGCATGCCGACCCACCGCGTCGTCCACGTCCGCTCCGTCGCCGACGGGGTCGCCGCGGAAGCACTGCGGTCCGGCATCGCCCGCCTCCAGGAAGAGCTCGGCGTCTCGCCGTCCTTCCCGCCCGAGGTGGAGGAGGCGGCGGCCGCCGCGGCCCGGGCTCCCCGGCTGCCCGAGCTCGACCGCACGGACATCCCGTTCGTCACCATCGACCCGCCCGGCGCGATGGACCTCGACCAGGCGCTGCACCTCGAGCGCGACGGCGACGGCTACGTCGTGCACTACGCCATCGCCGACGTCGCGGCCTTCGTCCGACCCGGGGACCCGGTCGACGCCGAGGCGCGCAAGCGCGGGGAGACCCTCTACGGCGCGGACTCCAAGGTCCCGCTCCACCCGGCCGTGCTCAGCGAGGACGCCGCGTCGCTGCTGGCGGGCCAGCTCCGCCCGGCGCTGCTGTGGACGATCCGGCTGCGTCCCGACGGCGCTCGGCGCGAGGTTCACGTCGAGCGTGCGCTGGTGCGCTCCCGCGCCCGGCTCACCTACGACGAGGCCCAGGCCGCGATCGACGACGGGTCGGCGTCCGAGGTGCTCCTGCTGCTGCAGGAGGTCGGCGAGCGCCGGATCGCCCGCGAGGCCGTGCGCGGCGGGGTCTCCCTGCCGCTGCCGGAGCAGGAGGTCGACGTCACGGGGGACGAGTGGCGCCTGGAGTTCCGCGAGGAGCTGCCGGTCGAGCGCTGGAACGCGCAGATCTCGCTGCTCACCGGCTTCGCCGCCGCCGACCTGATGCTCTACGCCCGGATCGGGCTGCTGCGCACCCTCCCCGCGCCGGACCCGCGCGACGTCCAGCGGCTGCACCGCACCGCCCGTGCGCTCGGGATCGAGTGGCCCGCCGAGCAGCTCTACCCCGACTTCGTGCGCACGCTCGACCCGTCGATCCCGGCCCACGCCGCCATGGTCGACGCGTCCGCGCGGCTGCTGCGCGGGAGCGGCTACGTCGCCTTCGACGGCGAGACGCCGGCCGAGCCGCAGCACGCGGCGCTGGCCTCGGAGTACGCACACGTCACCGCGCCGCTGCGCCGCCTCGGCGACCGGTACGCCGGCGAGGTGTGCCTCGCGCTCTGCGCCGGCGAGGAGGTGCCCGACTGGGTGCGCTCGGCGCTCCCCGACCTCCCCGGGGTGCTGCGGTCCTCGTCGTCTCGTGCCGGGTCCTACGAGCGAGGAGTGCTCGACCTGGTCGAGGCGGGGATCCTGAGCGCCCACGTCGGTGCGACCTTCGCGGCGGTCGTGGTCGACGTCGACGACAAGGACCCCGCACGGGGCGTGGTCGTGCTGCAGGACCCGGCCGTGGAGGCGCGGGTCGTGTCCTCGACGGCGCTGCCGCTGGGCACCGACGTCACCGTGCGGCTCACGGTCGCGGAGGTCGAGACGCGGAAGGTCGAGTTCGAGCTCGTCAGCGGTTGAGCCACCAGATGCCGGCGTTGAGGCAGGTCGCGAACGCGACCCAGCCCGCGTAGGGCACCAGCAGGAGCGCCGCGGCCCGCGAGCGCCGCGCGAACATCGCGATGGTCACGCCGATGGCGACGAGCAGCACGACGATCTCGACGAGCGCGGCGGCGTACCACCCGGCGGCGAAGAAGAGCGGCGTCCAGGCCGCGTTGAGGACGAGCTGGACGGCGTACGGCACCATCGAGCGGTCGACGCCGACCCGGCGCCACACCAGCCAGCCGGCGATCACGATGCACGCGTAGAGCACGGTCCACACCGGTCCGAAGAGCCACCCCGGCGGGGCGAACGGCGGCTGCTCGAGCCGCTGGTAGGTCTCCCGCGACCCGCTCGCAGCCACGCCACCCAGTGCCGCCGCCACCGTGACGGCCGCGACGTACCCGAGCAGCGCGAGCAGGCTCGAGGACCCGCGGCGCAGGTCGGTCGAGGACGGTCGGGACGGGGCTGCGTGGGAGGTCACCGGTCGCGCAGCACCTTCACGCCCGCCCAGACGACGAGAGGGAGTCCGATGACCAGGAGGAGGACGGCTTCCATGCTCGCGTCGTACCCGGTGGCGCGCGGAGGTACGCCGGACGAGGTATTTGAACGCGTTCAAAAATGATCTAGCGTGGTGGCATGAAGGTGGTCGTCGCCGGCGGGACCGGCCAGGTCGGGGGAGTCCTGCGGCGCGCGCTGGATGCTGCGGGCCACGAGGTGGTGGTGCTGAGCCGGCATCCCTCGCACCCCCTCGAGCCCGGCATCCGTCACGTCGGCTGGGACGGCCGCACCCTCGGGGACTGGGCGGCCGAGGTCGACGGCGCCGACGCCGTGGTCAACCTGGCCGGGCGGTCGGTGAGCTGCCGCTACACCGACGCCAACCTCCGCCAGATGATGGACTCCCGCATCGACTCGGCACGGGTGGTCGGCGAGGCCGTCGCCGCGGCGTCCCGCCCGCCGGCGACGTGGCTGCAGATGAGCACCGCCACCATCTACGCCGACCGCTCCGACGAGCCCGGCAACCCGCCCAA